>NZ_JCAFYN010000005.1:0-139546 GCF_059374735.1 Enterococcus sp. GPZ-007
TTATTAAAAAGAAAGAATTGGAGAAATACATGACGGAGCGATAAAATTTTTAATGTAATCGTATTCACAAAACGTAAAAGGAGCGCATCAGAATGAAGAAAAGTGAAGAAAATAAGCCGTTAGGATCCAGACAGCTATTTCATATGAAGAAAACTAGTTTAGAAGGCAAGGTCAACGATTATTATCAGAATACCCATGATGCTTCGAATGTCATAGAATACTTAGTGGCTATTCTAGTTCGCAATGCGCTGATTTACGAGGATTTTGTGGGAATTTGTCAATCATTGGTGGAGGAAATATTTTTAACAGCTGAGCCGACTGAGACATTGCGCCGTTACAGTTTACTATTTAAACCATATTTCAAAAAAAGTGGTGATTGGGATAGGGTCATAAATAGGCTATTTGCAAATACAAAAGAGTACTATCGTTTGACAGAAAAAATGCGTGTCAATGCGAAATATCTATATGCCGAATCAAAACCTCAAGCAGACAGCGCAGCGCCTAGCTTCAATCTTGTGTCTATTTTTAAAGATAGCAGTGGAAGGAAACATACATGGATCTTGAAGGACGCCAATCCTGACAGGACGGATGAAGAAGTACAAGGGTTACTAAAACTGTTAACGACCTTGACGATCTTCACGGGTAAAAAAGCGCGAAAATTTGCGGAATTTATGACCTTCGATTATTTTGAAAATGTTCGTCATTTTGAAGAGCCTCAAGAAGAACAGCAGGAAATTTCTAATAAAAAATTCGATGAGGCGGGCAAAGAAATAGTGGAGATCATGCTGCCGCATGGGGTTGATCCTAGAAATATGAGTGAAAATGAGATAGTTGTTTTAGTTAAGGCCTATTTACCTGAAGGAAAAACATTTAATGATATTCATGTGCTGTTTACTGAGCTTCCCGCTGATCCGGCGGAGGATAATAAAGAGCAACCAGAATCCTTATTAGCAGCTTCGGAACCGATTCTAAAAGAGGCTCCAATAGCCAATGCACAAACCGCTATTGCCGATCCGCCAAAAAACGAATCAGTAAAAAAACGCTCGAAGAATATTGGTCATTTCAGTGGAAGCCAATTATTGGCGATGGACTTGATTAATAAGCGGAAGGAAAAAATGGCACAAACTACAGGTTCCGCGACGAACAGCACGAAAAAGAAGAAAAAAGGAACCAATGGAGGCCGGCGAAGAAAGAAGAAGGGGAATAATAAGAAATAGTCTTTTTGTTTAGCATGGAAAGGTTTATTTGTTGTGCAATTTAACGCTTCAAAAAAAATGGTTCAACAAAGAATTGACCTATCTCTCGATCGTTTCATTAAGAATTTTGTCACTGTCTTCGTTGGTCCAAAATGCCATCAAGACTAATTCAACCAATGAGACAAACAGTCCAATTGGCGGATAGAAATAAATGCCGACTGCTGTAGCAAATACGACCAACGGGAAATAAAAACTTCCCATATAGCGATAAGGTCCCATCTTTCGAATTTTTCGACTGATTTCGGGGTCGTTTTCCTGATGAAAATGTTCAAAAGCTTTGCTTAACCACAAGTAGGAAAAACTCCATATCGTAAAAATCAGTAGATAAAAGTATTCTGGCGCATGATAAATCATGAATTCACCAGCCCAAGCAGTAGCGACCGGAATCAATGCCATGGTAAAAAGCCAAACATTATTTATCCAATATATTTTTTTCGTCACACATTTCGTCATGCTGAACATGTACTGTAGGTTGTGACAGGGTTGTTTGCTTTCCATCTGGTAAAGTGTCAATTATTTCTTCAACAAAATTATCCTTATAATAATAAATGGTGCCCTCAACATCGTTGTCTTTTTCCAAAAATTTTGCATAATCTGAAAACTCATAAAGCAGCACTTTCGGTTCTTCAGGTTTTTTGTTATTCGTTATAAGAAAAATGACGACGACTAGTGCAAGAATAATTTTCTTAAAGGCACTATTCTTTTTCGTCTCATTCGTCATCGTATCCACCAATTTATCATCTTCATTAATCAATTGATCAACTGTAATGTCGTACAGCTCGCTCAAAGATACGAGGATACTGAGATCTGGATAAGTCCGATTGATTTCCCAACTGGAGATCGTGGAACGAGAGACATTTAGAATAGCCGCTAATTCCTCCTACGTATAGCCATGGGCAGTCCGCAGATCTTTCAATTTATGTCCGATTTTCACAGAAACCTCCACCTTTCAAATCACAGCTCCTTGAGTACACTATCAGTCTATCTGATTTTTGATCTGGTATAAAGATACTTTTTGTAACAGCTGTCATTTAGCGGTTCGTGACAATATGTAGCAGTAATAATAACTAATTAAGAAGACTTTCGATCCTTGTGTTCAAGAGATCAAAGGTCTTATTTGCTTATCCAGTTTTTAATTATGAAGGATATAAAATTTACTGGCGTTGAAATCATAAGCTAATGCAGAAAAAAATTGAATTGGAGCGTTTGAAAAAAATCCTATCACTTTGAAGAGTAAAGAAAAGATCCGAAGCATTTTTCTAAAGCGATGCTGAAGGGATATACTGACTGATAAAACTGATTGGTGAAGTAACGGAAGACGGGCTTTCTTTTGATCGTTTAGTTTATGTAAATGCTAATGAAAATTTCTGGCAAGAATTCAAATTACAGTGTAATTAATTTAAAATTAGGCTTTTATCATTTAGCGACATCTGTTATAATTGTCATCACATCTTAAAGCATATTGCAACATTTCCTTTCTACTAATTGTAGGTAATGGTAAAAGTCTTGAAGGTGTGAAAACTAATTTTCATAAAAGGAAAAAGGAGAGAATAAGTATGACGATTTACAATTTTTCTGCAGGTCCCGCGGTACTACCAAAAGCTGTGTTGGAGATCGCACAGTCCGAAATGCTTGATTACAAAAACAGCGGCATGTCGGTGATGGAGCTGAGTCATCGTTCCTCCTTATTTGAAGAGATCATTCAAGATGCCGAAAGCTTATTAAGAGACCTAATGGCGATTCCAGACAACTACAAAGTCTTGTTCTTACAAGGTGGTGCGAGCTTGCAATTCACTATGCTGCCGTTGAATTTGGCACAAGGGAAAAAAGCGTTGTATGTTAATACGGGTTCGTGGTCGAAAAAAGCCATCGGCGCAGCGAAAGCACTCGATAATGTCGAAGTGGAAGTGATTGCTTCAAGTGAAGATCAGAACTTTACCTATATTCCAGAATTGCCAGAAACTGTTGATCAAGATGCCGCTTACGTGCATATTACAACGAACAATACGATAGAAGGAACAGCTTTTGCAAAGATTCCGACCTTTGGCAAAGTCCCAGTAGTTGCGGACATGTCATCGAATATTTTAGCCAACGATTATAAAGTAGAAGACTTTGGTGTGATTTATGCTGGAGCACAGAAAAACATTGGTCCGGCTGGACTTACGGTTGTGATCATTCGTGAAGACTTGCTCAATCAAGAAGCGATCTTTTCACCAATGCTGGATTACGCATTACAGGCGAAAAACAGCTCTCTTTATAATACCCCTCCGACTTATGCTATATATATTGCGAAGCTCGTTTTTGAATGGGTGAAGGAACAAGGGGGCGTTGCTGGAATTACTGAAAAGGATCAGCAAAAAGCGCAACTATTATATGACGCAATCGAAAAATCGGATCTATTTACAAGCCCAGTGGAGAAAGATAGCCGTTCTATTACCAATGTTCCGTTTGTTACAGGGGATGAGGATTTGGACAAAGCCTTCAATAAAGCCGCTTTAGCTCAAGGGTTTGAAAACTTAAAAGGTCATCGTTCTGTTGGCGGGATGCGGGCGAGTATCTACAATGCCTTCCCAGTCGAAGGAGTCGAAGCTTTAGTCGCATTTATGGCGCAGTTTGAAAAGGAAAATGGAGGGAAATAGATGTTTCAGATTAAGACATTCAACGCGATTGCTCCTGAAGGAATGGCGCGTTTTGATAAAAAGAACTACCGCATCAATGAAAGCGAAGAGCCAGACGGCATTATTTTGCGCAGTCAAAAGTTACATGACTATGATTTCCCCGAGTCAGTTTTAGGGGTTGCTCGCGCAGGTGCAGGAACGAATAATATTCCAGTTAAAGAGTGCACGGAAAAAGGAATCGTTGTTTTCAATACTCCCGGTGCCAATGCAAATGCCGTCAAGGAATTAGTCATCGCGAGTCTGTTATTAGCAGTTCGCCCAATGGTTCAAGGGATCAGCTGGGTTCAAACATTAAAAGGTGACAATGTTGATGAACAAGCGGAAGCCCAAAAAGCGCAATTTGCCGGAACAGAGTTAGAAGGCAAGAAGCTTGGAGTCATTGGTTTGGGATCAATCGGCGCGATGGTGGCGAATGACGCCTACCGTTTAGGCATGGAAGTTACCGGCTATGATCCGTATGTTTCAGTTGATACAGCTTGGAGTATCTCTCGTCGGGTAAAACGTGCGAAGGATTTGAAGGAAGTCTTGACAAATTGTGATTTCGTAACGATCCATGTACCGTTGACAGACAATACACGTTACTTGATCGGTGATGAAGAATTGATTTACATGAAGAATACTGCTCACCTGCTGAACTTCGCTCGCGGCGAGATCGTCGATACTGACGCAGTGGTGAAAGCAGTCAATGAAGAACGCATCGCTGGTTTTACAACGGATTTTGCGGAAGAAAAACTGCTCCACAATGATAAAATCACCGTATTGCCGCATTTAGGCGCATCAACAGAAGAGGCGGAAGTAAACTGTGCCAAGATGGCGGCTCGCGGCTTGAAGCGCTTCTTGGAAACAGGCGTTATCAAACGTTCGGTTAATTTCCCTAACGTGGAAATGGCTTTTGATTCTCCGTATCGTATTACGATCATCAATCGCAATGTACCGAACATGCTGGGATTGATCGCGTCTGAGATCGCATCATTAGACGTCAATATCGACAACATGGTGAATCGCGGGAAAGATGATCACGCCTATAATTTAGTAGATGTTTCTGAGACGGACCCTGAAAAAATTGCGGCAATCGTTGAAAAATTGGAACAAAATGAAGGCATCATCCGCGTCCGTGCGATCAAGCGGGATGAGGAGAGTGAATTTTAATGGTTCAAGTTCATCCATTCAAAGGAATTCGCCCGGCGGAAGAATTGGCCGATAAAGTTGCGGCACTGCCTTACGATGTCGTGAATTCACAGGAAGCAAAAGAGATGGCTGCTGATAATCCCTACAGCTATTTCCATATTGATAAAGCCGAAATTGATTTACCTGCTGATCTTTCACCTTATGATGAAAAGGTCTATCAAAAAGCTGCCGATAATCTAGCAGCGTTTCTAGAGAAAGGCTGGTTGTTCAAAGAATCGGATGCCTATTTCTACCTCTATGAATTGGTGATGGATGGCCGCAGTCAGACTGGTATCGTGGCTTGTACTTCGATTCAAGATTACATTGATGAAAAGATCAAGAAGCATGAATTTACTCGTCATGAAAAAGAGATCGACCGGATGAACCATATTCGTACTTGTGATGCGAATACTAGTCCGATTTTCTTGAGCTATCGTCCCCAGACTGAGATCCAAACGATCATCAAAAAATGGCAGAAAGAAAATAAACCGGTTTATGATTTCGACAGCTACCACGATGTGACGCATCGTGTTTGGGTGATTGATCAGGCCGACACGATCAAAAAATTAGCCGAATTATTTACAGAAGTAGACGCATTATATATCGCTGACGGCCATCATCGGACGGAATCGGCAGTGAAAATCGGTTTGGAAAAACGTCAATCAGGCGAGCAAAATCCTGAAACGGAACAGTTCTTATCAATCATCTTCCCAGAAGACGAATTAGCAATCTGGGAATACAATCGGGTGTTGAAAGAAACACCGCCAGCTGATTTTATGGAGCGTTTGGCAGAAAATTATCAAGTGACTAAAACAGGCGTTAAGAAACCTGAAAAAGCCGGTGAATGTCAACTTTACGACGGTGCAGCGTGGTATACATTAAGCGTCAAGCCTGAGAAGGTACCGAATGATCCTGTAGAAAAATTGGATGTTGCTCTGTTGCAAAAATATGTCTTGGAAGACATTTTCGGAATCAACGATATTCGGACAGACAAACGCATCGACTTTGTCGGCGGGATTCGCGGAACGGAAGAGTTGGAAAAACTTGTCGATTCTGGTGAGTGGAAATTGGCGTTTTCGATGTATCCAACGCAAATGACTGATTTGCTGGATGTGGCAGATGCCAAGAAGATTATGCCGCCGAAATCGACGTGGTTTGAACCGAAGCTGTTGAGCGGATTGTTCCTACATGATTTAGAAACGAAATAACCATCAAACTCTCGAAAACTATTTCGAGAGTTTTTTAATTTTATAATATTATTCTATTGACTATAATGTGTGACGCACAGTATAATAAGTGTGAAGAGGTGATCATATGCCAGATAAGGATATCGTTCAGAACTATGTGACGGAATTAAAAAGAGGAAATTTAGTTTTGGCTGTATTAGGCAGCTTGAGTACGCCTCATTATGGTTATGCGCTGCTGCAGACATTGCAGGATAAAGGGATGGAGATTGAGGCTAACACACTGTATCCTTTGCTCCGACGCTTAGAGAAGCAGGAGCTGCTGGAAAGTGACTGGGACACAACAGAAAGCAGGCCGCGAAAATACTATACAATCAGTAAAACAGGAACAAAGGTTAGGGAAAAGTTGTTTGAAGAATGGAAGGATATGCAGAAAAGCCTGATTGGCATCTATTCGGAGGGGTGAAAAATGGAAAATATAATCGAACGTTATATAGCAGCAGTTGTCCTGCAACTGCCGGAAAATGAAAGAGCGGAAGTCGCGAAAGAATTACGCAGCAACATTTATGATATGTTATCAGATCGACCGAGTGATGCTGAAATTGAAAATGTTCTGCGCTCAATGGGATCGCCAACAGAACTTGCGGAGCAGTATAGGCAGAATCCACGCTATCTTATTTCACCAAAGGTCTACGATGAGTATGTTCGCTTGTTGAAATTATTAGTACCGATAGTTGGGATTATTACAGTAATAGTGGGGGCTGTTTCTGGTGTTTTTGAGACTCTGCAACAGAGTGGACCACAAGTTGGTCGAGTGCTGCAAGTAATGTTCCAATCTGGGATACAGAGCGGTGTGTCTGGGGTCATGCAGACGCTGGTTTGGACGACGATCGGGTTTGTCATAGCAGAACGGACAGGTGCTTTTAATCGTAAGAAAAAAGAGGATTGGAAAGTAGAGGATTTGCCGCCGCTGACTACGGAAAAACTGATTCCAATTTCTGATCCAGTGGCAGAGATTATTGCGACAATGGTTTTTAGTGCTTTTCTAATTTTGGGATCTACGAATCAATTCGCAGCTGTTTTTACTAATACAGGAGCTGTGAACATTGCTGTTCCAATATTCAGTGAGGATTTTGTTGTATACCTAATTCCCGTTTTGATTATCGGAGTGGTTCTGACAGTTATAGCAAACGCAATGAAAGTCTTCGATCGCCGCTGGACGAATCGGGTGTGTTTATGGTCAATCATTGACAATGCAGTTTCAGCAATCATGTGGGTCTTTTTACTGATGCGAGAAAATATTTTCAGTACCGAGTTAGTGGAATTATTGCAGGAGAAAACCTGGTCCAGCGGCGATGTGCTGCACTATATCTCAACTGGCAACACCGCATCAATCCGCTTGATCATCAGCCTTGTGATTGTGGTGATTTCGACAATCCAAATTATTTCTGTGCTTTATAATCGCAGTAAACGTGATTTGCCTAACAGCTATATTAACCGGGAACAGGCTTAATTGAAAAGGGAATAGAAAAAGAATAATTATTTAAATACATGAATAGATATACAAAAAAAGCTGTGAAGACTGAGCGTCGCAGCTTTTTTTATTTGAAGAAATGAATGAGATAATTGGAAATTATTCGTTAAACTATGCTTTCACCTAATATAATTTTCGGCATCGTGGTCAAACAGCGGTTCCAGCGTTTGTAGAATTTTTCTAGGCCCAATTTAGATATTCTGGCATGGGCTGCCTCATCCTCCAACACCCAATGTAAGACATAGGTTACTTTGCCAACATTCCTTGTAAGTCGGATAGGTAGTTC
Source organism: Enterococcus sp. GPZ-007 (assembly GCF_059374735.1). NCBI lineage: Bacteria > Bacillati > Bacillota > Bacilli > Lactobacillales > Enterococcaceae > Enterococcus > Enterococcus sp. GPZ-007. Next base: position 8,106 of record NZ_JCAFYN010000005.1, read on the forward strand.
TCCATCCCTAACAGCATTAAAATCCTTTTGTCGATGAGTGCGTTTAATGTAGTGGACATCAATAACCCCGTCTTGTTCTAAATAAAATGCCGCGACTTCCTTCATCAACGCCTCAATTTCTTCTAGCTTGTTCAGCTTTGCTTCATAGATACAGATTTCATTAAACATATAGCACCTCCTGAAAGATCCGTTTATCTAAGTATATCAAATTAACAATTGGAAAGAACGTTGTTTAATTATACGTTTTCAGGTTTTATACTATATTCCAGTAATGTGAGGTTTGAGTCAATTTTTTGCCGAAATTTTAGTTGGAGGAGTATTCTTAAAAAGAAGATTTTTTTTGAAGAAGGTGGGAGAAAATGGATCGAGTAAATAATTTTTTTAGAAATAATCGACTAATGAGTATTTCATTGGTTTTAGCACTCTTCAGTTGTTTGATTGGTCGTTTTTCGGTTGGTTTTATTGATTATAAAGTAATCTTCAGTTTGTTTGGTTTGATGTTGTTGATCCAAGGCTTTGAACAGGTCGGTCTTTTGCGATTCGTCGCGCAGAAATTGCTGCATTTTTCAAAGAATAGCCGTCAGCTTGTTCAGTTAATGATTATTTTGTCCTTGGTAGGATCGATGTTTTTAACCAATGATGTCGCGATTTTGACTTTGCTGCCGATCTATTTGAAGCTTTTGTCAATGCTGCCGAAATTTAAGGGGCGCTTTCTAGGAAGCGTGTTGATCATCGTAGCCGCGAATTTAGGCAGCAGTTTTTTCCCATTTGGGAATCCGCAAAATTTATACTTGTACGATTATTATTACGTACCACTTGGTCAGTTTTTGAGTTGGATGTCACTGGTTCTTTTGGTTAGTCTGATTTCGCTGGTATTTTTGACTATGCTGGTAGCGAAGGATTCTCTGAAAGAGATTGATTTGAAAGAGAATCAAGTTGATCGCAAAGAGACATTCTTACTAACTGCATTGATGCTGGTGATGATTTTAGTTGTGTTAGATGTTCTGCCTTATGAATGGGTTATTCCATTGGTTGCACTAGTTGTTCTATTTTATCGGCGTGAACTGTTTAAAGAGGTGGATTACGGCATATTGTTGACCTTTGTCTGCTTTTTTATCATTGTCGGGAATGTTGGTGAAGCGAACTTCATCAAGGAGTTTTTGAAGTCTTTGAGTGGAAAACAAATCTATTTAGCTGGTCTAGGGCTGAGCCAAGTCATTTCCAATGTTCCAGCTGCCTTCCTGATTGCTCCATTTACGACCAACCAACAGGCGGTCATTTTAGGTGTGAATATCGGTGGATTAGGAACACTACTGGCTTCTTTAGCCAATCTGATCGGCTATAACCTATTCCGTATTTATTTTCCAAATGACACCAAAAAATTCTTAGGCTTATTCAGTATTGTTAATTTTAGCTTGCTGTTTTTGCTGGGAGGCATCTTTTACTTCTTCATCCATTAAAAAGCTCAGAGAATTCCTAATAATCAGCTAAGTTTCTTATGGGAATTCATCCAAAAACCGTGAAAACGCTTTAAATAGTGTTAAGCTAACCTTGTGAGAAATGACTGAGGGGGATTTGCGATGAAAGATAAGACAAAATTCATTCATGGTTATGGGGCGTTTGATGAAGAAACCGGTGCTTCATCAATTCCAATTTATCAATGTTCGACGTTTAAACAGGCGTCCATCAAAGATGGACAGCCCTATACCTATTCACGTTTCGGGAATCCGACACGTACAGCGCTAGAAGAAGCGGTCGCTGCAATGGAGAGTGGAAAATACGCGACTGCCTTTGCATCTGGGATGAGCGCGATCTCAGCGGTTTTGTTAAGTTTTAATCAGGGCGACCATTTAGTAATGTGTAAGAGTATTTACGGCGGAACGTTCCAGTTAGTAAATGAAGTCATGAACCGATTCGGAATAGAAGTGACATTTGTGGACGAGACGAATCTGAAGGAATGGGAGCATGCGATTCGGCCAAATACTCGCGGGCTTTATTTAGAAACACCGTCGAATCCATTGCTGTCGGTGACGGATATCGCTGGAGTCGTGGCAATCGCTAAAGCGCATCATTTAGTGACAATGATCGATAATACCTTCATGACGCCTCAATTTCAGAAACCGCTGAAATTGGGTGTCGATGTGGTAATCCATAGTGCGACTAAGTTTATCAATGGTCATAGCGATGTTGTGGCGGGGTTAGTCGTAACCAATGATGAAGAATGGCATAATCAAATCAAGCTGCAGCAAAAGGTTCTTGGCGGGATCCTAGGCGTGGAGGACTGCTGGTTGACAATGCGGGGATTGAAGACGATGGGCTTACGGATGGAGCAAAGTGCCCGCAGCGCTGAGAAAATCAGTCAGATGCTGGAGAATCATCCAGTCGTTAAAAAGGTTCATTATCCTGGGCTGCCTAGCCATCCTGGCTACAAAGTCCACAAACGCCAGGCAACTTCTGGTGGAGCAGTGCTGTCGTTCGAACTAGATAATCAAAAAGCGGTTTATACTTTTGCGGATGCCTTGCAGCTACCAATAGCCGCTGTCAGTTTAGGTGGTGTGGAATCGATCTTGTCCTATCCTGTGACAATGAGCCATGCTTGCGTACCTAAAGAAGAACGAGAGAAGCAGGGAGTGACAGAAGGTCTACTGCGTCTGTCAGTCGGAATAGAGGATACAGAAGACCTGCTAGAGGATTTAGAGCACGCATTAGCTAAAGTTCGTGTAGCAGTTAAATAAGGGCAATAAGCACGTTGGAATACAACCCAAACGTGCTTTTTTGAATGACTAAAAATGATTTTCTTAATATGAAGTAGTTGCGAGTCCAACTTTTCGCAGTAAAAAGAAGTTTCAAGCTGTTTTAGTATTCAAAGACAGAATAATTGATGTGAAGTTTAGTAGGATCGTATACGCAGTGAAAATAAAACTCATTTATCTATGATTTTAGAAAAATGATTCCCTTAATATGAACTAGTTCGGTATAATGGTATCATCTCCTAGAGGAAGTGAAAATCATGATCGAAAATCTATTGCGCCCTGAGGTTCTGCTATCAAACGTAGTTGTTTGTTTGGCGACTTTTTTTATTACACGATGGGTGCTCACACGAAAACCAAAACCTGAACGACCAAAAGAAATCGTTCAAATCCCTGAAAAAACCAGTGATGGGATAACCATTCTTGAAATATCTTTAGCCACAATGCAATCATATAAAACAAATTTAAGTAAATTTGGCTATGTCTATTTTCAGGAAACAACACCGATCGTGGTTCAGCAATTGAAGGCTGAAACGGACAGTTTAGTCGTATCGGAAGCGAATCAGCCCATACATGAGCTATTGCAGAAAAACTATAAAAAGTTATCTGATTTTCAGGAGCAAGAGGCGACAGATACGAAGAAATTAGAGCTAGAAGTATTGAATCATGTTAATAAAACGATCATTACTTGGCGGAATTTCTTGAAAGAAAGCAGGTGACAGTATGTCAAAAGCGACAGATACGGAAGTCTATCAACTGCTGGGGGAATGGCATATCCCCTATGAACGTGTCGATCACAAAGCCGTGTTTACAGTGGCGGAGATTGATTTTGAGATTGACGGTACGGATGTGAAAAACTTGCTGATGAAAAGCAAGAAGACGAAAAATTACTATTTTATCATCTGCCCCGGTCAAAAAAAGCTGGATATCAAGGCACTGGCTAAAGTATTAGGTGAAAACCAGTTATCCTTTGCTTCAGAAACTGAACTTTTTGAGTTGTTGGGTCTCGAGAGAGGATCTGTGACACCGCTGGCTTTGCCTCATGATACTGAGCGACAGATAACCCTAGTCATTGATGAAGCGATTGATCAGACCGAAAAAATCGGATTTCATCCTAATACAAATACGGCGACACTCGTGATTGCTTTCAATGATTTCAAACGATTTTTAGCCAATTTAAACATCGAACCAAGATATTTGAATATTCCAGCAAAACACCCCGTGGATTGATTTCTCGGGTTGTTTTTTTGTTCAAACCTTTTTAGGACAAAAAAACACTCATTTATGAATAGTACTACATTGAAATTAGGATTACGATTATAATAGTAATTGTTGGTATATAAAGTTGAAAGGAGTACTGAGATGAAAAAGAGGCGAGGTTTGATTTATTTTTTTATTTTAATGGGAGCGATTTTCGTTTCCATTGGGTTTAGTTGCAAGGGAGTTGCAGCAAGCGCACCAAATGATGAACAAGCAATTGGTTCTTCAAAAGAGAGAGTTGAGCAGGTTTTCAATGAAGGGATGACAATAGAAGGTCCCACAGAAGTAGAAGTCGGAGACAAAGGGACGTTTGACATTCAGGTAGATTATGAGGGAGTTCCATTTGAAGGCAAATATGTGTTTAATTATGATGAATCAATGATCAAAGTCGACGAAAATGGAAATTGGGAAGCGCTGAAAGCTGGGGATGTCGATGTCATTTTCGGTTATATCCCAAGTGAAAAAATGCTGAATGATCTGAAAACACATTTTGGCGGAAAAATCCCTGAGCAGAAGGATATTGCTAAAGTACTCCAGATAAAAATATCCGAAATGGTGCTCAACTCTGGGATGTTACTGAAAGGTCCGACTGAAGTTGAGGTCGGAGACAAGGGAACCTTTGATATCAAAGTTGACTATGACGGGATTCCTTTTGACGGAAAGTATGTGTTTCACTATGACCAATCGCTGATCAAAATAGATGCGCAAGGAAATTGGGAAGCGCTGAAAGCAGGAAAAGTTGACATTGTATATGGCTATGTTCCAAGTGAAAAAATGCTGAATGATCTGAAGAACCATTTTGGCGGCGATATCCCATCACAAGAAGAGATAGCTAAAGCATTTCAACTAACAATTTCTAAAAAGCAAAAAAGTTCTGACATGGTTTTTAATGTAGGAATGGATTTGCGTGGTCCTTCTGTTGTGGCGGTCGGAGATAAAGGTAAGTTTGACATCAAAGTTTATTATGAAGGAATTCCTTTTGATGGGAAATATGTGTTCAACTATGATAAATCACTGATCAAGGTTGACGAACAAGGAAACTGGGAAGCGTTGAAGGCAGGGAAAGTGAATATAAATTTCGGGTACTTACCTAGTAAAAAAATGTTGGCGGAGATAGAAAAACATTTCGGTGGTGAAATACCGCCGCAAACCGCTATCGCTTTGATTCATCCGATGTATATAACCGATAATCAAATGATCTTCAATGAAGGGATGATTTTAAATGGGCCTACCAATGTAGAAGTTGGAGATAAAGGTAAGTTCGGCATCAAGATAGATTATGAAGGAATTCCTTTTGATGGAAACTATGTCTTTAACTATGATGAGTCACTGATCAAAATAGATGCGCAAGGAAATTGGGAAGCATTGAAGGCAGGGGAGGTTGAGATAACATTCGGCTACTTGCCAAGCATAAAAATGCTGGCGGACATAATGACTCATTTCGGTGGCGAGATTCCACCACAAAAGGAAATCGCTAAAATTCACAAAATGCTGATTTCTGAAAAAACGGTCCAACAGCCTGAACCGCCTCAAACGAGTGCCTCAACAACTAAGCAGTATCCTGGTACGACAAGTAAACAATTACCAAGAACTGGAGAGCGAAAAATGTCGATCTTCATTTATTTAGGAGCCTTTATTACAGTGTTTGCTTTGTGGTTAATCGCTCGTAATAGACGAGTATCAAAATAAAATTCTATCCAAGTAAAAAGCCCTGCAGTTTTCTGCAGGGCTTAGTCGCGTCTAACGCATCCGCAAGCGGCGGCGAATGCCGTCTACTCGAGGACCTAATAATTTATCGGCCATTCTGGTTTTCAAGGCTAAGATCATATAGGTCAATCCGCCAAAAGCAGCAACGATCAAAATAATGATCATAGACTGAACTTTTGAATCTGAGCTTAGTACTAATTCGCAGCCGAATTTTACTACAAATGCAACGACACCCATGATCAATGACATAACAGTTACTTTTGCTACTGAAGTGATCGTTTCTCTAAACGGAAATTGCGTGATGACGTGAATTCGATCTAATAAGAACATATTTGCCACCAGAAATCCTACGAAGGTTGCAATTAACGGACCATATGCTTCAAACAGATAGGTTAATGGGAACTGCGCAACGATTTTAACAAAAATCCCGATACCTAAGTACCATACAGCTTGCATATTACCATCTAACCCTTGCAGCATTGTCGAGCAGACCATGAAGAGTCCCATCATGATACCAACGACACAGGAAGCAGCGAGTAATTCGGAGCCGAGAGGATTTGGCCAGTAAAATAATGTATTCAATGGATAAGCCAAAACAATCATTCCAACAGTTGCCGGCATCATCACAAAGAATAATAATTGGATATTATTCGTCACTAGTTTTGCTAAACCTTGATGATCTTTTTTCGTGAAGCGCTCCGTAATCAAAGGCAGACCGGCAGTTGCCATTGCGGTTCCAAGGGCGATCACGACCATCGTTAGTTTATCCGGATTCGCTGAGATCAAGGCGAAGAGATCAGCGTTTGTTGCTGCTGAGTAATCTGTTACGATCGACATGATCTTCTCAAAAGAATACTGGTCAATCAGTTTAAAAATGCTGATGGCACTACCCACTATGATAAATGGAATCGCCTGCTGGATCATTTGAATAACTAATTGACCTCCGGAAAAGGTAATTTCATTATTGCTCTCTCGGATCAATTCACGAAAAGACGCGCGTTCCTTAAGTAATGAGAACAACAAAACACCCATTGCGAAGGCTACACCGATAAAAGCTGCAAAGGTCGAATGTACTACAGCGGTTTTATAGCTGCCATTGTTGACCTGCATAATAATGAAAGCGGAAGCCAACATATAGCAGACACGAGCGATTTGCTCGATGATTTGAGAGATCGCATAAGGCTTCATGTTGTTGTTTCCTTGGAAGAAGCCACGTATCACGCTCATGGCAGGGAAAATTAGCAAAACGACACTTAGTGACCGCATCACCGGCACTAGATCTGCATTTCCCTGTGACAGGTAAGGGGCGCCTAGGAACATGATCGCCGCACAAATCACGCCGCCGATAGTCATCAGCCGTATCGTGTAAAATAATAATTTTTTACTTAATCCGTACTCATTCATGGAATTGTAGCGGGCAGTTTGTTTCGCCACTGCCGCCGGGATTCCTGCAGTAGAGATCATTAAGAACAGTGCATAGACGTTATAGCCCTTAGTGTATAAGTAATTGGCTTCCAGTCCATGAGGCTGCATCCAGGCAATCCATGGAATCACATAGACTGCGCCGAGTAATCGGGAGAAGATATTTCCGACAGTTAACCAAGCAGTACTCTGAACCATCTTTTCTTGCGCACTGGCTTGCTTTTTCGGTTTAGCGGGAGCCATTTCGTCGGCTTTGATCGGTTCGTCGACCGGTCTTTGGGCAATTGTCTTTTTGCGTTCTTTAGGCGGGGCCGCCGCCTCTGTATGATAACGAGCCATCCGCGAAGGCGTTTCATGGAATTTGTTTTCGTAAGTGTTTTTATCAGTCATATAAACCAGCTTTCTGCAACAGTATCCTCCATATTCTATCTGTTCTTTCCCGCACTTACAATCCTGTCTGAGCATCTTTAAGATTTAGGTATAAAAGTATCGATATGATTGGCAAAACTTTCAAGATTTCGCGTTTGGATATAAACCGAACCATGTCCGTGAAACTCATTGACCACGCCTTCGCCAGTCTTGAAGCCAAAGGTGCCAGAAGCAACACGAATGTTGTAATCTAAAGAACTAGTCCAAGCAATGACATGTTGGTTGTCAATGATCACCGGATTGTGACCGTCCAGATCAATTTTCTCTACATCACCGAAAGCCGATACCAAGATTTGTCCGCTGCCAGTAGTTTCCATAACAAATAATCCGCCAGTTCCGCCCAATAAGGCACCGGAAAGCTTTTGCCGTTTCATTTGATAATTGACATTTTCTTCACTGGCAAGAAATGCTCCCGTGTTCAAGCGCCAGTGCTCAGCACCGACATCCAGTGAAAAAATTTTGCCCGGAACAGCAGGAGCAATGGCGATCATCGCATCGTTCGAATGCGCAGTAGCGGTGCTGATAAAGAAGCTTTCGCGGCTAGTTACAGAACGACCTAGAGCGCTCAACGCACCGCCAACTCCTTTCTTGCCATTGGTGTTCATTTGACCTTCTAATTCAATCTCGCCGATTTCATAGACCATCGCGCCGGGTTCGATGCGGATTTTTTCTCCTTTGCTTAACTGTACTTTCGCGATTGGAGCAAATGCGCTATCAGATAGTTCATAATTCATTGTAAAAACCCCTTTCATGATATTCGCTAAAATTATATCATTTTAAGTATCTTTTCAGTGAGATTTTGATAAGATTATCAAAAGGGAAAAGTATGGAGGAGAAAGTATGGAAATTTTATCTTTTGAACAAGTCCAGTTCATTCGCCAAAAGAACGCTTTGCTGCAGGATATCGATTGGCGTATCAATGCAGGAGAAGATTGGGCAGTCTTGGGATTGAATGGCGCCGGGAAGAGCTTAATGCTGAATATGATCTCAGGAAATTTATGGCCGACCAAAGGAAAGCTGACCGTATTGGGAGAAGTCTTCGGTCGAACCTCGATTCCTGATCTGACGAAACGGATCGGGTGGGTGAGTCAGTCGCTGCAGGAGCGGATTCATCGAGATGAACAAGCGGAGTACATCGTATTGTCAGGAAAATTCGCCAGTATCGGGATCTATCAGAATTTTTCAGATACGGATATGGAGGAAGCGAAACAGTTGTTGATCTCTCTTGGTGCGAAAAGGTTAATCGGTAAAGTCTATCAAGTCTTATCTCAAGGTGAAAAGCAGATCGTCTTGATTGCGAGAGCTTTGATGGCAAAACCCGAGCTCTTGATTCTTGACGAACCGTGTAATGGGCTCGATTTATTTGCTCGCGAAGATTTATTAGAACGAATCAAACAAATGAAGCAGGCTGCAGAGGCACCCAGATTGTTGTATGTTACTCATCACACGGAGGAAATCTTGCCGCTATTGAATCATGTTTTGATGATTCGCGATGGTAAAATCTTTAAGCAAGGTCAACGGGATGAACTATTAACAGAAAGCGTCTTGAATGACTTTTATCAACGTCCAATTGCAATTCATACCATGGGGGATGATCGTAAGATGGTTATTCCGAAATAGATCAAATCCTCATTTATGGGGATTTTTTTGTAAAGAAAAAGCTAAGCTGGTTCAATTAATAGAACAAAAACCTGTTTTTATCGCAACAAAACTTGCAGATAAAGTAGCAAAGCCGCAACCCGTTGCGGAAGCTAGACAGCTTGTTCAAGAAAAACAAGTAGCACTACCACAAACAAACGAAAAGAAGGCCTCCATTTTCACGACACTTGGTGGTGCGGGATTGGTTTTCCTATCTGGTTTATTTATAGTTAAAAAGACTAGTAGGACGACAATCCTTTTGAAACGAAATAAGAAACCGGCTCGTTCATGGCGCCAACATATGAGCGGGCTTTTTGGCGACTAAATAAGAATTATTAGGAAATCTGACAAAAAAGCAGTCAGATTAGAAATATTTCCTGTAGCTGGAGTGTTTATTTCTAAATAAATCCATTATTATTATTTTAATATACGTTATTTTAAGAATATCAATTTTCTTTAGTTTTTTAATTGTAATAATATTGAAATATTATAATAAAGGTGTTTTTCAGTTTGTTAGCCGATTATCGCTTGTAAGATTTACAGAACAAATTATCTATTTGTGTGTTATAATAAATGCTGGTATTAATTAAAAGGAGGACGTTTTATGTTTAGAAAAAGTGTCTATTTGTTTTCGGTAGCTCTCTTGGGATTAACAGTTGTACCTAGCAGCGCTTGGGCGGATGAAACTGCTGAGCCAATAACACCTGAGGTAACAACGGAATTAATTGAAAGCCCTACCGAGGTTTCGGAACGGCCAATTTTGGAATCACAAGAGCCTGAGGCAGAGAATAAGCCTGAATCGGGGGAAGCTGTCGAAGAAGAAGGATTTACCCCAGAGAATATTGAAAATAATCAAGAGGGAACAGAGCAAGCTGAAATGCCCGTGGCTGAGTCAGTTGAGGAAGCAACCTCAGATGAGGCTATAGAAAAAGTAACTCCTCAGCCAGTAGCAACAAAAGCAGCTGTTCCTGTACTGAAAGATGACAATGATGGGAAAATCATTGACCATGAAAAGGCCATCACCGATGAGCAGGCTAAAATACCTGCTGAGTATAATTTCATGCCGAACTTTGATCATCTGGAGGATATTGTGGTTACTTCTGCTGGCAGTTACCAGGACCGGACAAATTATTTTGCTTTTGATTTGAGTCAGGAGACGCCTAACTCGATTACTGTAGTCTATAAGAATGTCGGAACGTACAATGGCAAGGTGATCGATATGAAGGTGACCGTCAAAGAATGGACTGCTTTCTCAGGTAGTTTATATAATCAACTCCGCATTCATAAAAAGAATGGAATCACCATGAGTGGAATCAGCGACGTACGTTTGAGTTACTCATTTCTTGACAATCTAACCGCGTCTGCTGTGAACATTTCTGGTTTCTTTAATTTTACAGATATTGATTTGCTTCAAAGCATCGACCTGTTTGATCATAATAATGTTCAAAACTTTTATGTCACGAAGGGTAACCAATTATACTTTAAAACTCACAACGGTTATACCAAAGTTGGTGAGATCAATCGAAAAAGGACCGATAACCTAGACATGGATCATTGGTTAACGTATACCTATAAAAATGTGTCTAATTTTGATGTACGCTACAACCAAGACTATGATTCAGGAGCTATCTTTAACTATACCTATCAAGCACCAATCGTAATTGAAGAAACCCCAATCACCTCTGAACCAGAAAAACCAGAAGTTATTGAGGAACTACCTGTACAAGAAGAAACACCATCTGAAAATGTCCCTGTGACAACAATCAAAACCGAGGAACCTAGAAAAGTAAAAACCGAGATAATGATACAAAGGGATGTAGAAAAAGTACAACATCAAAAAATCACTCCAGCTGAAATAAAAGTAAAAGAAGCGGAACCTTTGAAGCAAGCAGTATTACCACAGACGAATGTACAAAACAATTCGCTTTTTGCATTACTAGGCAGTACCTGTATCTTACTTTTTATCGCGCTATTCAAGAATAAGAAAAAAGTATAGCTTAACGAGACTCTTTGGAATTATTTTCCAAGGAGTCTTTTTATCGTTAGTAGAAATAAATAAAACATCTAATTCTAATAATTTGTTGACATAAATCGCTAATATAAAAAAAATGATCTATAATCAACAATAAATGTTATAATTGTTTTTGACATTTATTAAAAAGGAGGTTGTTTTATGGTGAAAAAAGGTATTTATTTGTTTTCAGTGGCAATTTTAGGCTGTTCTTTGCTACCAAGCACTGCTTGGGCTGACGAAACGAAAGAGCAGGCAGTATCAAATATTTCAACGGAATTTGTTGAAAGTCCGAGCAATGATGAGATAGCACCTGCTGCTGTGGCAGCTGAGGCTACGCAATCAAACAAGCCGTTGATTGAATCTGAAGTTGTTGAAACGGAATCGATTTCATCAAGACCAACAGAATTGGCTGCGCCAGAAGTGACAGAAACAACGGAGTTAGAAGTACCAGCTAATCCAATAGAAGTAGATGACGTAGAAACACCAGAAGTGTCAACCGAAGATGTCGCTGAGGAAAAACAAGCGCCTGAAGAGTTGGAAGCCACTGTTCCCGATACGACAAAAACACCTGAATCAAATGGAGAAAAGGCAGCAGATTCGATAAATGAAGTGAAAACGACAAAGGTAGCTGCCCCAGTGTTGAAAGAGAATAATGATGGTAAAATCGTGGATCATGAAAAAGCCATCACCGATGAAAATGCGAAAGTTCCGACGGAATACGAATTTATGCCTAATTTTGCGAATGTGAAAGAGGTTCTCGTTGGCGGTACCGCAAATTATATTAGTGATGGGTACACGTTTACCTTCGATCTAGATAGCGAAAAAACTGGTACGATTACTGTTACCTATAGAAATGTCGGTACCTATAAGGGGAAGCTGATCGACATGAAGGTCACGGTTAATGGTTGGACGGCACTTGCTGGTAAACAGGTGCTCCACATCAACAAAGACAATGGGATCACCATGCGGGGAATTAGGGAGGTGCTGCTGAACTATTCCTTCTTTGATAACCTGACGGCAGCTCCGGTCAAACTATCTGGCTTCTTCAATTTTACGGATATTGATTTGGAGCAAAGTGTGGATCTTTTTAACAAAAATAATATCCAGCATTTCTATGTGACAAAAAACAATCAACTTTATTATAAGATCAATGGAGACCATATCAAAATCGGTGAGATCGACAACATCAATACCACAAATTTAGATATGAGTCATTGGCTAGCATTTACTTACAAAAATGTTTTTGGTTTTGACGTCCGCTATAATCAGGATTATGAAACGGATGCTGTGTTTAATTATTCCTTCAAGTTACCCTTTATCATGCGAGATACACCGGGATTTTATGATCCGTCTATCCCGAAGGATGTAGAAATGCCTGATGAGCCAAATCCGGCTGATAATGGTAGCCAAGGAACTGTAGGAACGATAAGTCCGGCAGTTAACACAAGTGAAACGAGTGGAGTTATTACGGGAACTCAAGCGATGGTTCAGTCAGCCGATCAAACAGCTCCGGTTGCGGCGATCCAAACAACACAAGCAGAGCTGCCGCAAACGAATGTCAAAAAAGGCTCTTTCTTGACTATTCTTGGCGGCGTATGTATCTTGCTATTTACAGCATTATTCTTAAAAAAGAATAATGTATAGCAAAAAAGTCCTACTGAAAAATAATTCAGTAGGATTTCTTTATTCGAGTAATTCTGCTTCTGAAATATCAGCCAGATAGTGATCAACAGCCGCTAATAAATCAGTCATTTTTTCGCGGTCAAAAGGGGAGGCAAGGTTGCCTAATTCTACTGTTTCTAAAAAGGTCTTACTTCCACCAATTCGACAGATCGCCAAATAATCATCCCAAGTCATCGGATCATTGTTAACAATTTTGCGTTGCCAGAATTGCAGAGCACAGACTTGGGCTAAGGTATAATCAATGTAATAGAAAGGGACTTCAAATATATGCCCTTGGCGATACCAGTAGATCCCACGTTCTAAAGCTTCGGATTCCTGATAGTTACGCTCAGGACAATAGCGCTGCTCCAGCTCGCGCCAGCAATGCTTTCGATCGGCAACAGTCCATTCTGGATGCAGATAGACTTCTTCTTGGAAATGATCGACTAAAGCACCATAAGGCAGAAATTGCAGGGCGCTGCTTAAATGAGCGAACTTATACTTCTCGCTGTCACTCCCGAAAAACTTATCCATCCATGGCCAAGTTAAAAATTCCATACTCATAGAATGGATTTCCGCTGTGTCAGAAGTCGGAAAAACAAGTTCAGGCTCCGTGATCCAGCGGGACAAATAACTCTGGAAGGCATGTCCTGTTTCGTGAGTCAGGACATCGACATCATCAGAAGTGCCGTTGAAATTCGCAAAGATGAAGGGCATCTGTACTTCATCAATGAATTCGCAATAACCGCCGCTTTGTTTCCCTGGGCGACTGGCTAGATCCATTAGTTCCTGCTGTATCATCAAATCGAAGAAGCTTCCGGTTTCGTTGGAAAGCTCATGGTACATCGCTTGAGCGCTTCGAACCAAAGTGTCGCGATTTCCCTGTGGACGAGGGTTGCCGTTTGGGTAAACCAATGGCAAGTCATAATGCAAAAGGGCATCGATACCAAGACGTTCTTTCTGGCGTTGATAAAGCTTTTGATTGATTGGAACGACTTTTTCGACAATGAATCGACGAAAATCATGAAGCTGCCTCCGGTCATAGCTCCAGCGATTCATCAATCGATCACCATATTCAACATAATTATTGAATCCTAATTTTTGTGCTTGTTGATGACGCACCTTCACCAGCTGATCATAGATATCATCAAATTCCTCTTCGTTTGCAACAAAAAAGCTTTCGTAGACTGCTTGAGCAGATTTACGGATCTTTCGATCTGGAGTAGTAAAAAAGGCGGACAACTCTGACAGTGTATGCTTTTTCCCGTTAAAATCCAATTCAGCAGAAGCAATTAATTGCGAATATCGGCTAACGGCTTCATTCTCCTGCTGCTTCAACTCGATAACAGAATCATCTAAAAGCCGGAGCTGATCTTCTGCGAAAAGAAAAAGAGTCGCAGGAAAATCCGTTTCTAACTGTTTGCGAAAAGGGGAGCTCAGCAAACTTTTGTAAAAATGATTATGAATTTGGTCGACTAGCGGCGCATGATGATCCCAAAAAACATTCTCATCACGATAAAAAGGGTCTTTAGTATCGATTGAATGACGGATATAAGCCAATTTCATATTTTTTGCCATCTCGCCACGCAGGCGATTAAGCTTTTCTAAAGCCGCTTTAGCAGCTGGATAATCATCCGCTTCAACAAACTGTTGAGTGGTTTTGGTAATCTTCTCTTTATAGTGAGTTAAATCAGGTCTTTGATATGAAATTTCTGAAAAAAGCATAATAAACCTCCTGTTATAATAGAATCTTTTCTATTATAACAGTTCCCACGATTTGTTTAATAGCTCGAAGTTCTGCCAGCGCATGAACATCAATATAAGCTGTTAAAAGTGGAACCAGCAAAAAAACCTGCCAGCATCATGCTGGCAGGTTCCTCTTGTTTTATGAATTCATCATTAATTTTTCGTTTAGCATACCATCGATTGGCGTATAATCCATGCACAAATCATTGGCTACAGCTTCAATTGTAAGTTTACCGTTGTAAGTATTCACACCGCGGCGAAGCGCTAGGTTGTTCTTCAAGATTTCTTCTAGCGAATTGTTTGCTAACAGATTAGCATAAGCCATCGTACTGTTGCTCAAAGCATATGTTGCTGTTTGCGGAACGGCACCTGGCATATTGGCAACGGCGTAGTGAACAACTCCTTCTGTCACATATGTTGGATCGTCGTGGGTTGTCACACGATCTTCCGTTTCGAAAATCCCCCCTTGATCGATCGCGACATCGACAATTACACCATGATCCGGCATTTGTGCCACCATTTCTTTTGTAACTAAAGTTGGTGCTTTATGACCAGGAATCAACACGGCACCAATCACTAAATCAGCAGTCTTCAAGCATTCTTGGATATTGTAGCTGTTTGACATCATGGTTTGTACACTGTTGCCGAAGATGATATCTAATTCTTTCAGACGAGGAACACTAACGTCTAACAGAGTTACGTTAGCCCCTAAGCCTAATGCTAGTTTTGCCGCATTCAAGCCAACGACACCGCCGCCGATCACGACAACATTGCCGCGGCGTACGCCGGGAACCCCGGATAATAGGATACCTTTTCCGCCGTTAACGCGTTCTAAATAGTTAGCTCCGATCTGAGCAGCCATTCGACCAGCGATTTCACTCATTGGAGCAAGCAATGGTAAGGTATTGTCTGCTGGTTGGACATTTTCATATGCGATGGCATTGACACCGCTGTTTACTAAAGCTTCAGTCAGTGGTTTATTTGCAGCTAGATGTAAATAGGTGAACAATAATAATCCTTTACGGAAATACTGATATTCTTCGGGAAGTGGTTCTTTTACTTTCATGACCATTTCAGCAGCCCAGACGTCAGCGGCCTTCTCGATGATTGTCGCACCAGCCGCAGCATATTCCTCGTCTGTAATAGCTGAACCTTTGCCAGCGTCCTTTTCGACTAATACTTGATGCCCACGGTTAGTTAGATCAAATACTCCAGATGGGGGAAGAGCTACTCGGTTTTCGTTGTTTTTGATTTCTTTGGGAATTCCAATAATCATTTGACACACTCCTTCTTAACAATTCGTATACGAAGTGGCTTCGCTTACAAAATAATTGTACAGGACTTCAGAACAATTTCAACTAAGAATTTGCAAAGTGTTTCACATCAATGAATGATTACGACCAAATGAAAACCTTTACAATTTTTAATGGTAGGTGCTATTTGCTTAGCAGGTTCTTATTGATGAGGTGCGCCTGATAAAAATTATTATTTCTATAATAAGACATAAAATATTTGCGAAAAAAGTGAATACTAGGGATAATAGGAATAAGATATTAAGGAGCGAAGTTACTATGCCGGATAAACAACGAATTGATCAATTAAAGGAGCAGGTCAGCTTTCTAGAAGCACGCTTGACTCGTTATGAAGAATTATTACACGGACCAATGCTGAGACGGATCATTTTTGGCGGAGGACGTAGAGCAAAGCTCAGTATTCTGGAAATTGTCGTTGGATTAATCGTGCTGTTCTATACATTATTTCGAATCGATTTAGGCGTAATTTTTGTTGTCATCGTCACTTTGTCGTTGATCGTTATTCTTTTTTGTGCGATTCAATTAAATGTGCTTCGTAAGAAGAACGGAAAAGAGAAGTACCAGCGGATGATTAACAGTTTAACAGCAGAGAAAGCTTCAATGGATAAAGAACTCGATCGTTTGATCGCAGAAAAAAATGGACTTGAGTAAATGATTCAAGTCCATTTTCAATTTGCCTGTTAGATTCTCATAGTATTAAAGCAGTTTAGGTTAGCTAAAAGAAAATCGGCTCTTTTTTCTGGAAAAGTAAGTACTATCTAGTGATGAAACTTAACTTCGCATAAGCTGATTATTTCGCTTGTTGGTTTGATCCACCAGATTTTGGATTTTGTTGAGTGAGTGGATGCTTGGACAAAGTTCAACAGCGATGATCGGTGTTTGACAATCCGGCACATCGAAGGTAGAAGTACTGATAACAATATCATATTCTTCAAAAACCTCTAAGTAGCTTTTACTATGTAATTGATCGACATTCATTTGGTGGATCACATAATTTCCTCGAAGCGAGAAGCGCAGCAGTTCTGTTAATAAACCTTCCTGCATTCTCGAATCGGTAGATACGACTAGCAGATTGACGGGCTTTTCTGACTGCTTCATCCCATTTAAACAACTAGGTACAGTAGCGATGATCTGATAAATATAGTTGTCAATAAACTCTGGTGTACCAAAAAGCTGATAGTTTTCTGTGAATTCAATTACTAAACTACGCAGCTGATGGACGCAATGCGCGTGGAAAATTTCTAATAACCGCAGACAATCCTTTTTTCGATCCTGCACTACGCTAATGAATTCCTTGGTTTTCGCATGGAAGAGGTGTTGATTAATCAAGATGGTAGCCATCTGATCCTTTTGCTGTTCGGTTAAGGGAGTGACCAACATGGTACTCAGTTTTTCCGCCAACTCATAATGTGTTTCGTAATGATAGGCCAATGAAAAATTTGTTTTGACAACCTTTTCTCTGTGCTTCTCACCGAGTATGAACAAATCGGAGTAAAGTAGCCAAAAACTATCCTTCATGATATCTTCAGAATAGAGAATCTGCAATTCTTTGTGCAGATAAGGGTCAAAATTGTTGATAGCTTTTTGATCTGGCGGCAGAATCGCATTAGATTTAAGTGTTTCTATTGCTATACAATGTCCTCTTGATATTCGTACAAGGCTAACGAAGAAGCACAGGCTCAAGCGATTGTATTGTGCGAGAGAGACTGTCAAATTGTTCTCCGCGATCATCGATCGAACAACTTCATCGCCAAAGCGGAAAAAATCCATGCTGAAATGAGTGTTTTCCCATTCAATCTTTTTTTCGGTGAAATATAAGAAAAACAAATGACGGATCGCTGTTTCATTTCCGGTCAAACGAAATGGACGACGCTGAATGCCCACCTTCCATTGTCCCAAAGCTTCCTGTAGATCCTTCATTGCGATTTGGACCGTGGTCATGCTGCAAAACAATTTTTGTGAAAGCTCCAATAGAGTGAAGTATTCCTCAAAGAAAATCATCTCTAGAATTCTAAAAGCCATCGAATTACCAAGTAATGTTGAGTAAAGGACATCAATCGTTGCATTGTCTTTAAGCTCTAATCGATAAAGACTGTTTTCTCGTATCACCTTGTAATAGTCACTCTGTGTATTGATCGAGCGAATGTCATTCAGCAACGCGGGAATCGTACAATCAGCAATTTCTGCTAATTCTTCGCTTGAGCGAGGATGCCGCGAGTAATAGAGTGTTTCCATTAAAAGTAATTGGCGTTGGCTATCTCGTTTAAGTAGATGACGTAAGTTCATTATGAAGTTCCTTTCGTGATGGAAGTGATTCAAAATCGTTAATAAATTGTTGAATTCGCTCAAAGTCTTTCGCTGTTGGAAAGGCGTTGACCGCGATCAATGGACAGGAGGAGACCAGACCTGTCATCGTTACGTTTGTAACAATCAAATCATATTGTTGCGTTAATGCAGTTAGTTGATCCTGTAAGATAAAAGGTGTTTCGAAATATTCATAATGGACGGATCCTTTGATGAAATCTGGAAAGACAGAATGCCAAAAACGTTCGTGAGTGGTCGAAGTGTCCGACAGTAGGAGCACCTTGATTGGTAGATCGGCATCAACTAAACGTTGGAGTAATTCATCTATTGATGTAACTAAACAACTTAGATAGATCGGTATAAAGCAGTCCCGCTTTTGCGGTTTTAAAAATTTACTTACAACTTTCTTAAGTTTTCTTATTTCTCGGCTGTATTTTTTATTAATCAGCCTCACCATTGTTTCATCAGTTTCATGTAAAATCTCGATTGAATGTTTATCCGGATAGTAGCAGAATAGCTCATTTCCCAGTATACGCAGAGTCTCAACGAATTCTGTTTGTGAAAGAGGTTTTGCCAGCAAGTCGCTGATTTCTTCTAATAAGAAATGATGGGCTTCATAGAAATTCGCTAATCGTTTATTTCTTTGATGAGCTAACGATTGCTGCTGACGATTCAGAATCAACTGATGAGAAAATAATGGCCATAAACACTCTCTCAATTGAAGATTGGTAAATTCCATTGACGTTTCTCGGCTAATCAAAACACCTAATTGCTTTAGATCCTCTGTATCAGGAATAATCAAGCCGCTCTCAAATGCGAGATTTTTCATCGCATGACCTTGTTTTTGTCGCTGTAATCCAATTAAGAAGCTATGCATTAGTTGAAAATGAACATTCATGTTGTTTGTGATTCGATTTTCTTCAAAAATACGACGAATCAATTGGTCAACAGAATCGATCAATCTCTGAGAAAAGCCATAATCAGCAAAGGGCATCCGTGATTCTTTAAAGAATAGGTAATAGAGATGCCGAATCGCCGCTTCATCACCAGTGACCTGTAACGGGCGATGTTCCACGGTGATGTCCCAGTAAACCGTTTCATCCTTGACCGCTTTTAAATAGCGTTGCATATTTGAAAAGCTGCAGTTTAAACGATCGGCAGCGGGTTGAATGCAGCGACTTTTTTCAAAAAAAAGACTCTGAAGAACTTGGAATTCTAAGTGACCACGCAAAATATATGAGTACAAAACATCTATCGTGGCGTGAAAATCAAATTCAATTGAATAAAGACCTTTCGTTTTTAAAATATTTAATGGTAATTTCTCCTCATTAAGGAAACGGATATCACTAATTAATACCGGAAGTGAGCAATCCAAGATGTCCATCAAATACTCTGAAGGAAGCATGTCTTTTGCATAATAAAGCTCTTCAATCAGACGTAACCGTCGTGCAGTTTCCTTTTTCATCAACCCTCTAAGATTCATAAATAAAACTCCTTGAATATTTTTTTATTTAATATAATCTCAAACGATTGATAAAACAAGCTTGAATACCTTAATTGTTTGTTATATATGTTATTTAACTAATTATGAATATAAATTATTATAAAATAGGATACCATTTTAATAAGGAAAAATACAAATTATTTTTAAAATCTTCGAATGATTTTTTTATTTTTTAATTTCTAATAAATAAAAAATAAAAAAATGAAAAAAAGAGAAAAAGAGTGCAAACTGTTGCCTTTCGGCGCAATAACGAATAGAATTGTCTTTGGAATACATTAAAAAAGATAGTGGAGGCTATACATTATGATCAATAAACAAAGTTTAGTTGAACAAGTAGCAGAAAAAACTGGATTGACAAAGAAAGACGCAACAGCGGCTGTAGATGCTTTATTTGACGGAATTCAATCATCATTGAAAGATGGCGAAAAAGTACAAGTGATCGGCTTTGGTAACTTTGAAGTACGCGAACGTGCAGCTCGTAAAGGTCGTAACCCTCAAACAGGTGAAGAAATCACCATCGCAGCAAGTAAATCACCTGCATTTAAAGCTGGTAAACAATTAAAAGACGCTGTAAAATAATCAGTCACTGCCTGCTCCTCGTGAGCAGGCTTTTTTTGTATATCAGGGTTATAAACTCTAAAAAAAGTGTAAAAAAAAGTTTGTGAATAGAAATTATCTTGTGTCTTTTGAAGAAAAAGAGTATATCTTAAAACAGTGAAAAATTTGGAGGAGTCACATGTTTAATTTTCTACCACATTCGGTATTGCAGATGGGGACGATCTTCTTGTCGATTGTCATCGAAGCGATTCCTTTTGTTTTATTAGGTTGTATCATTTCTGGTGCCTTACAAGTATTTCTAACGCCAGAACGAGTACAAAAAATCCTACCTAAAAATAAATTTTTAGCAATTCTCGTTGGCTCTTTTCTGGGCTTCTTTTTCCCTTCTTGTGAATGCGGTATTGTACCGATTGTTACTCAATTTATGCGCAAGGGAGTGCCTGAACATACAGCGTTTGCGTTTATGGTGACTGCACCGATTATCAATCCGATTGTACTATTCTCAACCTATATTGCTTTTGGAAACAGTACAAGATTTGCCTTCTTGAGAGCTTTAGGTAGCTTTATCGTGGCATTGATCATTGGAGCATGGATCGCGTATTTCAATCGTTCACCGATTTTAAAGGCAGAATTACCGAATCATTCGGCTCACGTACACAATGAAGGGTCAAGAAAATCCTTCGGTCAGAATATCTGGTCAGTTTTAGTACACGGGATTGATGAGTTTTTCGATACCGGTCGCTATTTAATTATCGGAGCATTGATAGCCAGCGGAATGCAAGTTTTTTTACCAACGCAATTCATGCTGCAGCTAACTTCCTCGAAAATCATCGGAATCGTAGTCATGCTGGTATTGGCGTTCACCATGTCTCTTTGTTCTGAAGCAGATGCCTTTGTCGGCTCATCATTACTAAGTTTGTTCGGAACGAATGCGATCGTGGCGTTTCTCGTTTTTGGTCCGATGGTCGACATCAAAAATCTGATGATGATGGGACGTAGTTTTCATGGGAAATTTATCTTGCAGCTGATCGCATTGATCAGTGTGGTCGTAACGATCTATGCACTGATGATATAAGGGGAGAGACAAATGATACGCTTTTTGATTTTATCTGGCTATTTCGAGTTAATGATGTATCTGCAGGTTTCCGGTAAATTGGATCAATATATCAATGTCCATTACCGTTATCTAGTCTTCTTGACGATGGCCTTATCGTTAGTATTGGCATTGGTTCAGCTGAAAATTTGGGCTGGCGGAGAAAAGAGTGAAATCCACGAGCATCACGATGGACATGATCATGGGTTGACAAAGTCATATCAACGCGGAATCGCCTACATATTATTATTCTTACCGCTAGTAGTGGGCACGCTATTTCCAACGATCAGTCTGGACACCACGATTGTTGAAGCGAAGGGCTTTAGTTTCCCTGTCAGCAAAGAATCGGTGGGCGATCCCGAGATGACAACGCAATATTTGAAGCCTGATACAAGCATTTATTACAATAAGAGTGATTACACAGATCAAATGACCAAATTAATGACGAAATATGAGACGGATCAAGAATTAGAGATTACCGATGAGAATTATTTGGAAGTGATGGAATTGATCTATAATTACCCGAATTCTTTTGTCGGGAAAAAGATCGCCTTTAATGGCTTTGTATATGAAGCAAATAAAAATAATCAAAAATATGATTTTTTGTTCCGTTTTGGCATCATACACTGTGTAGCCGATTCGGGTGTGTTTGGTTTGATGACCAAATTGCCCTCCAATGTTGCAGTAAAAAATAATCAATGGTTGCACATTGAAGGGACGATCACTTTGGATTTCTTCGAACCCTTTGATCGTCAAATACCTTCAGTTGCAGTCAGCAGCGCTCAATCCGTGAGTGCTCCTAAAAATCAATATGTGTACCGCGCTTTTTAACAAAGGGAGTCTTCTGTAAATCAGAAGGCTCTTTTTTCATTAAATGGCAGCCAGTTGCGAAAATCTTTTATTTTTTTCAAGATAGCTTCTGAAATACTGTGAACTTCTAGTATAATAAAAAGAAAAAGTAGAAGGAACTATTAATGACCAATAAAATTTTTCTTGTAGAAGATGACACCACGATCGTTTCAGTGATTCAACAGCATCTTACTCAGTGGGGACTGACTTGTGATGTTGCAGCCGATTTTCAACATGTTTTTGAAGAATACCAGAATGCTCAACCGGATTTAGTGATTTTAGATATCTCTTTGCCATATTTCAACGGGTTCTATTGGTGTCAGGAAATTCGCAAGGTTTCGGAAGTACCGATCATCTTCTTATCCTCAGCGAAGGACCAAATGAATCAAGTAATGGCTTTGAATATGGGAGCCGACGAATTTATTGAAAAGCCCTTTGAACTGACAATTCTGCTAGCAAAAATCCAAGCATTGTTGCGTCGCAGCTATAAATATGGACAGCAATTGACTTATTCTTTCGGAGACTATCAATTCGTTCCAGCGATTAACCAGATTCAGTCAATGAAAGATCATTTACCATTGACTCCTAATGAATCCCGCATTTTAAGTGTTCTGTTCGCTACACGCGGACAAATCGTACCACGAGAACAAATTATTGAGACTTTGTGGCAAAGCGATGATTTTATTGATAACAACACCTTGGCCGTCAACCTAACTCGTTTACGAAAAAAATTGAAGGACTTCGGCATCGAGAGCCTGATTCAAACAGTGAAGAACAAAGGGTATTTGATTGAGGAAAAAGGATGAGAGTATTAATGAGCTTTCTCTATGAGCGGCGAGTCATCTATGGAATGTATGTCATTTTCTGGGGATTGATCGCCTTAACTTTTTATCTGTATGAATTACAGTTTGCACCTTTTTGGGACGGTTTTCTATTTACAGTTTTCACCTTAGTGGTCTATTCTTTCGTTTCATACTATCGCTATTTCCGAAAGCAAAAACAATTAGCACTTTTAGCAACGAAGGACCTGCAGCTTAGTAGCCTTATTTTTCTTCCTAGAGCTGAAACAATGACTGAAAAAACGTATCAAGAGGTTTTACGGTTAGTCTTAGAAAACAAGAACCAGCAGCAAGAAGTGCTCCAGCAGAAGCAAAAAGAGATCTTAGATGATTTCGGATTGTGGCTGCATCAAATCAAGACACCTGTGGCAGCGTTGGATCTGCTGATCCAATCAGGACAACTAGATCCTCGAACAATGAAAAATGAAGTATTTAAAATTAATGACTATCTGCAAATGATCCTGAACTATATGCGTCAAAATTTGGATCAGGCAGATTTAGTCTTTCAACAGCTGGCGATCGATAAGGTTATCAAATCCGTCGTAAAGAAATACGCGACATTTTTCTCTCAAAAAAATCTTAGCCTGCAGCTTGAGAACCTGACTGGTGTGGTCTATTCAGATCAGAAATGGCTGGTCTTTATTTTAGAGCAGATCATTTTTAACGCGATCAAATACACCGAAAATGGTGTGATCCGGATTTTCTTTACAGAAAACCAGTTAACGATTGAAGACAGTGGAATGGGGATTCGTGCGGAGGATCTGCCGCGGGTTTTTGAAAAGGGCTACACCGGAATGAACGGTCGTGAGCAGCAAAGAGCTAGTGGACTTGGACTCTATCTCAGTCAACAAGCTGCAGAAAAATTAGGCTGCCGCATATATATAGAATCAGAGGTAAGAAAGGGAACGAAGGTTACCATTGTCTTCCCAACCGAGATTTCCGCATTTGAATAAATCCAAACTTTCATGATTGTAAGTTTGGATTTATTTTCGTAAGTAGAGTTTTTGCAGGCAGAAACCTATGATTTAGTAGAGGGCTAACCAGATACTACTGGTAGCGAAACTACTGAATATGAATTAGGAGGAATTTCACAATGAATGAGCTATTGAAGGTTGAGAAGATTAAAAAGGTCTATCAGACCCAGTTCAAGGGAATGCCTGTTGAAGCCTTGAGAAGTATCGATTTATCTGTCGACAAGGGCGATTATGTGGCGATCATGGGAGAGTCAGGATCAGGCAAGAGTACCTTATTAAATTTGATTGCAACTTTGGATAAACCATCTTCTGGAACGATTCTATTAGATGGGATGGATTTGAATACCATCAAGGAAAAAAATGCCGCGGCTTTCCGGCGAGACCATTTGGGCTTTGTATTTCAGGATTTCAATTTGTTGGATACATTCTCAGTGAAGGATAACATTTTACTGCCGTTAGTACTATCTCGCACACCAGTTAAGGAATTGATGAGTGAGTTGAAACCAGTCGTGAAGGCTTTAGGAATCGAAAAATTATTAGAGAAATATCCTTACGAATTGTCAGGCGGACAGAAACAACGGGTGGCCGTTGCGCGTGCGATCATTACCAATCCAGATTTATTGTTAGCGGATGAACCGACAGGAGCACTGGATTCAAAGACCTCAGAACAGCTGCTGCAAATTTTCCAGCGCTTGAATTACAATGGGCAAACAATTTTAATGGTGACTCACAGCTCGATCGCAGCCAGTCATGCCAATCGTGTTCTTTTTATCAAAGATGGACAAGTCTATCATCAGCTCTATCGCGGCAACAAGGACAACTACGCATTCCTTGAAACCATCAATGAGACCTTGACAGCCTTGTTATCGAAGGAGGCTTAAAAATGTTTTATTTAAAATTAGCCTCGACAAATTTAAAGAAAAATCATCGCGGATATCTGCCATTTCTTATTTCAATGCTGTTTTTAGTTGCTATCAATACAATGACACAGGTAATTGTAAATAATGAAGGCATGCGCTCTTTGCCTGGTGGTGGTTCAGCCAGTGCGATGTTTGGTTTAGGTCATATCGTTATTATGATTTTTACTGTGATCTTTTCATTTTATACGAATAGTTTTTTACTCAAGCAGCGAAAAAAAGAACTAGGCCTCTACAATATTCTGGGTTTAGGAAAACGTGAGCTGTATCAATTAATGATCTGGGAAACCTTTCTCAGCTTTTTGATCGTCCTGATCATAGGGTTGATTACGGGAGTCGTTTTATCAAAATTAGCTTTCTTAATCCTGCATCGGTTAATTAGTGTTGGGAATGCGTTTGTTTTCCAACTCTTTCCTGAGAGTCTTGGATTTGTAGCCATGCTATTTCTAGGAATATTCTTCTTGCTGCTGCTAATCAATTGCTGGCAAATCAAAAGGACCAACCCCATCTCGCTCCTCCATGGAAGTAAGAAGGGAGAGCAGGAACCAAAGGCACGTTGGATCATTGCTATTTTGGGCCTAGCTTTTCTAGGGGCTGGCTATGGAATCGCTATTACGATCGATTCTCCGTTGAATGCCTTAACGCTGTTCTTCGTCGCGATTATTTTAGTCATTCTCGGAACCTATTGCTTGTTTATTGCTGGGAGCATTGCGTTGCTGAAGCTTTTAAAAAGAAATGAACGGTTCTATTATATGACCAATCATTTTATTTCAATCTCAAGCATGATGCATCGAATGAAGCAAAATGCGGCAGGCTTGGCTAGTATCTGTATTCTTTCAACGATGGTTTTAGTAACGGTGGCGACTACAGGCAGCCTGTTCTTTGGTCAAAAGGATGTTGAAAAAACACGCTACCCACGGGATGTAATGATTTCGACTGCTCAGCAACCAGAGAAGGTAAAGGATGCAATCGAGACAGTTAGTGCAAAGAACCAAGCACCAATCACGAATCAGGTTTACCTGACGTCAACTAAAAGCATCATGTTTCAACCAAAAAACGGCAACTATCAGTTGACCAGCAAAGAAGATTATTACAACTCAAAATCAGCAACAGTCACCTTAATAAACTTTATGACTGCGCAAGAGTATAAAAAGCATACAGATGAAGCAATAAAACTGAAGGACAATGAAATTTACTTCTATCCAGTTAGTGGAGACATCAAAGAGGATTTTCTAAAAATTGAAAATCAGAAATTTAACATTAAGAAGCGGATTAATCAGTTTCCAGGGATCAATCAGCAGGTTGAACTGACGGATTCTTTCGTAGTTGTTTTGGCAAATCAAGCCGTCCTCGAACAGTGTCTGACAAATTGGTTTCCGAAAAAGGCCGAGACAGCAGCGAATTATCCAGAGTACAACTTCATGTTCAATACAGATCTGAAGAGCAAAGAACATCAAATTGAGTTTGCTCAAACCTTGCGCAATCAACTGAGCCAGCAAGTAGGAAACGGGCAGTTTACTTTCAATGATAAATACACCTTCGTGTCTGAGAATAAAGTGTTTACCGGCGGCTTCTTCTTTTTGGGAATCATTTTCGGAGCAACCTTTATCTTGGCAACGGCTCTAATCATCTACTACAAACATATCTCTGAGGGAATCGATGATCGAGAACGCTTTGAAATATTGCAAAAAGTAGGGATGAGTCATCAGGAGGTTAAAAAGGTGATTCGCAGTCAGGTTCTGATGGTCTTCTCTTTCCCATTAGTAGTAGCCGTTATCCATCTAGGATTTGCATTTCCATTGATTCGAAAATTACTCATTCTGTTCGGTTTAGTAAACTGGAAGCTGTTTCTGCTTGTTTGTGTGATTGTTACAATCATTTTCGCAATCCTATATTTTGTCGTTTATCGCTTAACCGCCCGCAGCTATTACCAATTAGTCGAACGGAAAAGCTAAAAGAAGCATTGGTCATTGACCAATGCTTCTTCGTTTACAATAAATAGGTTCGATCAAAGGTAATCGTTAGTTTTGCGGGTTCTTTTTGCGTAATAAATCGCGAGCTGATTTGATCCTGTAGTTGCGAGTTTGAGATTTTCTTTAGTTCCTCCGGTACGACCAGATCAAAATAAATGGTCTCTGGAGTTGTTGTTTTATCGACTCGTAAATCATGAAAACGCAGATGCGGGTGAATATCCTTTAGTATCTTCTTTAGCTCGGGAGCGATGCGCTTGAAATCAGGATCATCGATCGGATAGGGGTCCAAGTGGCAGACTAAATCGACACCAAGGTTCTCCTTCACATCGAATTCGATGGCATCGATCACTTCATGTGCATGAGACAAAGTCCAATCTTGATTGACTTCTATATGGACAGAGGCAAAAACGCTGTTTGGACCGTAACTGTGGATCAGCAAATCATGGTAGCCGATAATATCCGGATAATTATCTAAATGTTTGCGAATAGCTAGAACCTCTTCTTCTCGTGGGCGAACCCCCATTAAATCATTGATGAATCCCATGATCATTTTGACACCTGAGTAAATAATATATAGGGCAATCAGAAATCCAATATATCCATCAATCCGCCAGCCGCTGAACCATTCGATAATAGCGGAGATTAGTACAGCGATTGTAGTATACACATCATTAATACTATCCTGAGCAGTAGCTTTTAACGTATCCGAATCAATTTCACGTCCCAATCTTCGATACATAAAGGATTGCCAAAACTTCATTAAGATAGACAAAATCAATACGATATAGACAATCGGTGAAAGCAGCACGCTACTTGGATGAAGAATTTTGACAAATGAGCTGTCCAAAAAGCGTATCCCTACATAAGTAACCAAAATAGAAATGACAAATCCGCTGATGTATTCGAACCGCTCATGGCCGTATGGGTGATCCTCATCAGCGGGTTTTCCAGCAATTTTGAAACCAGCTAAAGTGATAAAAGAAGAAGCTGTATCTGATAAGTTGTTCATGGCATCGGCCATGATCGAGACACTGCTTGAAAGGGACCCGATAAAAAACTTTGCGAGAAAAAGTAAGAGGTTTGAGATTAAACCTAAAATCCCAGCCAAAATCCCAACAGTGGTCCGTTTGTTTCCCTTCCACCGTGCCGTAATTTTATTTATTAAAAAAGTTAGCATAACAATCATCCTTATTAATCAATTACTACTAGTATAACTGAAAAATTCTCCATTAAGAAGTTAAATCCATTGGGGATATCAAAGGTAAACCTCAAATATTTAAAGTTTACCTTTATAGATTAGTCTTTTTTTGAAGTTTTTTAATAAGAAATTTGCAGATATCTCAGCTAATTAAAATGAAAACACTTTATAATAAATGATGTAAAGGGATTCAAAAATGGAGGAATGAGTATGGAGAATCAGGTAGACATAACATTATGGAAGATTCAAACAACCAATGTAGTCACTGCACTAGAGGATTTTATTGAAGACTGGAAAGCTTCAAGAAATAGTGATCTCGATGAGTATTTGCGGAGCTACCCAGGCTATTTCCAAAGTGACGAGCCCACCCGTGAAGCCATTCGTCTAGTATTAGGTTATGCAAAAGAACTAATGGATGGAGAACGTGATAGTGTTGGATTTTATGAAAATAAAATTTGGCGCACTGAAAGTGGCGAAAGCGTACGAATGACTCATTTCCACGAACGTTCAATATCTAAGTTGATGCAGAAAATTGTTAAGGACAAAGAAAAAGTAAAATAATAATAAAGAGGGAAGGGTTCGAACAATCTATTTTTCGAACCTTTTTGTTCAATACTTAACAATCATTTTTGTTAAGTATTGAACAAAAAAAGAAGTTTCTACTCATGAAATCGTATCGATGATTGATAGACAAACAAGTGAATGGCAAACGTCTGCTCGGATTTCTTTGCTAAAAAACGGAAGAATAATCAATGGTCAAAATATTTGTAGAATCATCTGCTTCTATTATAAGAAAAGATAAGTTGGATATGGTTCGTCCTTCGTCAGGTTTCTGATTTATACTATAAAAATTCTTGGATTATCACTTTTTTGTTGATGGTCCAAGATTTTTTATTTTTTTTGCGTACCTTTTATAAAGTAAAATATTATTTTGTATCATTAAAAACACTTCATTTATCAAATATTATATTAAATAAATAGATTAAGTGGTAAACTATATATATAGAATTTTACTCTTATTTGAAAATGAAAATTTGTTCTTTAAGGTCATAAAAGCTGATTTGACAAGGGTTGAAAAAATCGAATTGCTCAAGATATGATGGTATTTTCCTTGGATTTTGATGAATTTGAAGGTTTTGTGAACTATGGCCTAGTCTTTAGACAGACGATCAAATTAATGTTATTATAGTAAGTAATTAAGGAAAATAATTATATGTGAAAGTATATGTAAAATAGAAATGAGGTATAGATGTGAAGTACAATAAAATTGTAAGTTTATTTGCGCTGGGAACTTTATTTGGACCAACTCTTTTAGCTTCACAACAAGTTTTTGCGGAAGAGAGCAGTACTGTTGCCACTAATTCTGCTGTGACTTCAACAAACCAACAAACGACTGAAAACTCAAGTACAGAGAGCACGGAAAGTTCTGAGACGCCAAATCCTGGACCAACAGATCCTACCCCTGAACCTGAGAAACAATATAATCTGCTAGCAAACGGAAATCCAATCGCCAATAATGTTTATGCTGACGCGAATGGCAACCAAATTTCCTTCCAATATACATCGGAAAATGGTCTGACTGCCAACACAGCCGTTCATTATACCGTGTCAATCGCTAAGGGATTTGAATTAAAAGAAGTAAAGATTATGAATGCAACTACTCAAGCGGTAGTTTATTCAGCTAGCGACATTAATGGACAATTTTCAATGCCTGATTCTGATGTTTCTATTCAATTAGAAGTTACACCTGTGAAGGCTACAGAAAAACCGACACCAACACCAAAGCCGACGGAAAAACCGAGTGGTAATACTGGAAATAATGCTGGTAATCAAAATAACGACAGTAAAGATCAAACTGTAGGGACTACGACAAACCAACCGACTCAAAAACCTGCAGCCAATCAACCAACTACGAACGAAGAACAACAAGCAGCTCGTCAACCTGAAGAAAATACTTCTGCGACAGCTACTGATGTTCGTGTGCCCTCTAATCAAAACGCACCAACCTTTAGTAATGAAGTTCAAACGGCGATCGTTCAAGAAGCATATCGTCATTTGGGCAAACCATATGTTTGGGGTGCGAAAGGACCGAATGCCTTTGATTGCTCGGGTCTAGCATATGTAGTCTATGCGAATGCGACTGGACACAATATCGGCGGCTGGACAGGAGATCAGCAATATGCTGGAACACAAATCCCAATCAGTGAGGCTCAACCTGGTGATTTACTATTTTGGGGAGCACCAACTAGCGTGACAACTCACGTAGCAATTTATATCGGCAATGGTCAATACATTCATGCACCACAACCAGGCGATGTCGTAAAAATCGGTAATATCAGCGATTTTACACCAACATTTGCCCTTCGCGTAAATGTTGCCGGTTTGCCAAAAGCTACAGGGTCATTGTCAAATGCCTTTGGCGAATACAGTACCAATCAGCCATTTATTTTTAATAAAAATCAAACGACCGATCAATTCATCAAGAAAATCGGTGAAACTTCTCGTGAGATCGGGCAGAAGAACGGCATTTATTCATCTGTCATGATCGCTCAGGCCATTTTAGAAAGTGGTTCAGGAAATAGCTCGCTTGCAAGTGAGCCAAATTATAACTTGTTTGGAATAAAAGGTAAATTCAAGAATCAAGGCGTAACCTTCCAAACGTTGGAGCAGGATAGTGTAGGCGCAAGCTTCCAAATCACTTCTGAATTTAGAAAATATCCTTCATATAAAGAATCATTGGAAGACTATGCGAAGCTGATCAAAAAAGGCATCTCAGGCAATGCAGACTTCTACAAAGCTACTTGGAAAGATCAAACAGAGTCTTACAAAGACGCAACCGAACATCTACAAGGGCGATATGCAACGGATAAACAATATGCTGAAAAATTAAACGCGATTATTAAAGCGTATGATTTAACAGAATTTGATCACGCGAAAGAAAAGAAAGAGAAGACTGTTGGACCAGAAACTAAAACTACACAGACTGCTTTTGATGTGAATGATCAGATTCAATCGAAATTAATTGCTAGCATCGTTAATAGTCCGCGGATTCCGCAAGTCATGTCAACGAAGCATTTTGTCAATCTGTTCCGTGGAGAAAGCTTGATAGCTTTAGCTGCAACAGCGTTACCAACTAAGAAGGCTATGATTGATACAATACCAACGGCTTCTTCAATCTATATCACATTAAGCAACGGATTATTAGCGGTCATTCCACCAATGAAATAATTATTTTCCAATCAGAGGCTGCCAAGCGAGAAACTTGGCAGCTTTTTTTCTTTTAAAAGCAGTTAAATTATGTGAAAATGGAATCGTATTCTTATTATGTTTTTTAGAATTTAGAAAAGAATTATTTCACAAAGTGATAGAGATCGTGAAATTAATCAGCAGCTGTGAAAAAGTTCAAAATCATGCTGAATGGATAAAATTTTGTTTTTTTAAAACAGGAGAGATGACAATGAAACGGAAACAGGAGAGTCTACTAACAAAGCAGCGGTTGCTGGAAACCGCGTTTCAAAATTTCTATGAGGTTGGTTTTGAGAATACTTCTTTAGACAAAATATCAAAAGATGCCAATGTCAGTCGAGGAGCCGCCTATTGGCATTTTAAAAATAAGTCTGAGATTTTCAGTGAGGTCATCTTGATGATAATTGAAAAAATCAAGTCTGAAAAGCGGGAAATCATGTTGTCTGAGGATTTAAGTTTTCAAGAGAAAGTCGTAGAATTATTGATTGTTCCTTCAAAAAATCAAACT
The DNA here is from genome assembly GCF_059374735.1 of Enterococcus sp. GPZ-007. Lineage (NCBI taxonomy): Bacteria > Bacillati > Bacillota > Bacilli > Lactobacillales > Enterococcaceae > Enterococcus > Enterococcus sp. GPZ-007. The sequence goes on from NZ_JCAFYN010000005.1 coordinate 40,010, forward strand.
GGCTTTAAATTTATGCAACAATCGTTAAAGACGCTAGAAGTCTATCCAGAATTTGAGCAACTATTAGAAACTTTTCGCGAAACACGAGCGCGGCTTTACGAATTCTTTCTCACGGGATTGATAAAAAAAGGTCTAAATGAGAATGACGCTGCTGCCGTATCGAGTATGCTATACAATTATTTTGAGGGGATGTATGGTTCTGGCACACCTGATCAAGTAACAAAAAATTACACGCCGGAAGCTATCCGCCGCAGTATTTCGATTATTTTTACAAACGTTTAAAAAAAAGAAGAACTTGTTCGCATCAGCATTTAGCGAACAAGTTCTTTTTTTCACGTAATTGACAGCGCTTACACTTATTTGTATATTGAGGTTGTCAGAAACATACAACAGTGTATGTAAAAATGAAAGGGGCTTGAGAAAATGGCAATCGAGGAAATGGTACAACGGGCACGTAGCGCAATGGAGGAAATCAGCGGATATGATCAAGCACAAGTGGATAAGATGCTTTATGCAATTTCAAAAGCAGTTTTTGAACAAGCAGAACCATTAGCCAAGCTAGCAGTGGAAGAGACCAAATTGGGCCGTTTAGATCATAAAATTGGAAAAAACCAAGGGATGGCGACCAACATTTTTGCAAGTTTGAAGGATAAGGCTTCTGTTGGTGTGATTAGAGAGATTCCTGAAGAAGGTTTGGTAGAAATCGCTCATCCACGGGGCGTCATTGGTTCTGTCACGCCAACAACAAACCCAACGATCACACCATTGGGAAATGGACTAATGGCACTTAAAGGTAAGAACGCAATGATCGTTTCACCGCATCCACGTTCGAAAAAAACGACGAAGGAAACCATTGAACTGATGCGTGAGGCACTTGTTAGTGTAGGCGCGCCGCGAGATCTGCTGCAGGTGATCAAAGAACCGAGTATCGAATTGTCACAGGAATTAATGAAAGCTGTTGACTTGATTGTTGCTACTGGAGGACCAGGCTTGGTTAAATCAGCTTATTCCAGTGGACATCCGGCATATGGTGTAGGACCGGGAAATGTTCAAGCAATTTTGGATCGTGATTTTGACGTAGAGGCAGCTGCAGAACTCTCTGTGATTGGTCGTTCCTTTGATAATGGGATTGTCTGTGCCTGCCAGCAAAGTTTGTTTTATCCAGAAGAAAAAGAGAGCGAGGTATTGGAGGCTTTGCGAGGCAAACAGGCCGCAGTCATCACAGAAGAAGCAGAGTTGGCTAAACTACGCGATACTCTCTTTATTGATGGTAAAGCTAATCCAGAAATGATTGGACAAGATCCGCAAGTCATTGCAGATGCGGCTGGTGTCGAAATTGCAGCGGGTAGCCAGATCATCGCTGTGAAGGTCGATGCTGTTGGTAGGGCGGAGCTATTCTGCAAAGAAAAAATGGCGCCAGTACTAGCGTTAAAGAGCTACGATACTTTTGAGGAAGCCGTTGCTTTTGCCAGAGAAAATCTATTGCTAGAAGGCTCTGGACATTCAGCTGGTCTATTCAGTCATACAAAAGAACACCAATTATATGCAGGTGAAGTATTGCCGGTCAGCCGTTTAGTTGTAAATCAACCAACAATCGATGCAGGCGGTTCGCCAGCAAACGGACTGAACCCAACAGTATCGCTTGGCTGCGGATCATGGGGTAACAACATTATTTCAGAAAACTTGACTTACACTCATTTAATCAATATTTCTCGTATTGCGTCGCCGATTACGCCAAAACATGATGGCAATCCGTGGGGTTAGGTGAAAACTATGCAAAAATTTGATGAATTACTTGCCAATTTTAATTGTGATCAAAAGATTCGAATTGGTGTGGTTTGTGCTAATGATGAGGTAACGATTCAGTCAGTCTTCAATCAAAAAGTTCGTGATTATTTGGAGCCGGTTCTGATTGGTGATGAAGAGATAATTACAAAGATTCTCAAGAAACTTGATTTTTCTGCAAGAGTTGTTCCCGCTGGGACAGAAGAAGAGTGTGCGGCGCTCGGTGTGGAAATGGTCAAAAAAAATGATATCGATTTTCTAATGAAGGGCCATATTCAAACGAGAACGTTCTTAAAAGCGATCGTTGATCGAGAAAAGGGTATTGCCACCAGCGGGTTGTTGAGCCATGTAGCGATCAACGAAATTCCTGCCTACCATAAATTATTGCTGACGACTGACGGAGGAATGGTCACTGCACCCAGCAAGGAAGATAAGAAGATTCTGATCCAGCACGGGATCGAAGTCATGAACAAGATAGGTATAGTAAAACCAAAAGTCGGTATTCTGGCAGCAGCGGAGAAGGTCAATCCAAAGATTGCATCCAGTGTGGAAGCCGAAGAAATTATGCAGCAGCTCCAAGCAGATGCGCCGGACAGTTGTTGGATCGATGGACCGATTTCACTAGATCTTTCATTAAGCAAAGAGGTGGCAGACATCAAGCATTACGATAGTCCAGTCGCTGGCGATGCTGATATCGTTATTGGACCAGATATTACTACAATGAATGTTCTAGGCAAGAGTTTGACAATTTTAGCAGGAGCAAAGATGGCTGGATTAATCATGGGCGCCAGCGTACCGATCGTCATGGTTTCTCGAGGTTCCACAGAAGAGGAAAAAGCATACTCGATTCTAATTGCCATGTATTGCAGTAAGAGGTGGTAGCAGATGAAAATTTTAGCAATTAATCCTGGCTCAACTTCGACAAAAGTTTCTTATTACGTGAATGGTGAGATCGTCAAAGAACAGGGAATTTCTCATTCAACAGAAGAATTAAGGAAATTTCACAATGTCATAGATCAAATGGAATTTCGGCGAGATATCTTATTAGCATTCATGGAAGAAGAAGGAATTGATCCAAAAGAATTGGATGCCGTAGCTGGTCGTGGCGGCAGCTTGCCACCAGTCTCATCAGGAGCGTATGAAGTTAATGATGCCATGATCGATTATTTGAGAAACATCACACAGATTGAGCATCCATCAAATTTAGGTGCGATCCTAGCCAATGAAATCAAAGAACAAGGTAGCGAAAAAACGGTCGCTTTGATCTACGATCCGGTTTCGGTCGATGAGTTTGAAGAAGTTGCCCGCATTTCAGGTCTGAAGGGGATCGAACGAAAGAGCATTGGTCACGCCCTGAATATGCGAGCAGTCGCTATGAAAGTTTCAAAGGATGAAGGACTGGAGTATCAACATTCAACTTTAATCGTTGCGCATTTAGGCGGGGGAAATACTATCAGTATTCATCGCAATGGCAAAATGATCGACTTGATCTCTGATGATGAAGGACCATTCTCAACAGAACGGACTGGCGGATTGCCGTTGAAATATCTAATGCCCTTGTGCTATGAACATTCGTTAAAGGACATGTTGAGACTTTACAAACGAGAGGGCGGCCTAAAATCCTATGCCGGTACTAGTAACGCGAAAGAGATCGAGGAACGCGTCCTTGCTGGCGATAAAGAGTTGAAAATAGTTTATGACGGCTACATTTATCAAATTGCAAAAGGAATCGGAAGCCTAGCGACTGTCACTAGCGGAGCTGTTGATCGAATCGCTTTGACTGGTGGTGTTGCTTATTCCCAAATGGTCGTATCCGAACTTAGAAAAAAAGTCGGTTTTATTGCACCAGTCATCGCGGTTCCAGGAGAACATGAAATGATTGCACTGTCAAAAGGAGCAGAGCGTGTAGTACTTGGTGAAGAAGAGCTGAAGGAGTTTATCATTCCAAATCCATGAGTCAAACCATCAAACTTGTTAAATAAGAAAGGGGAAACATGATGAAAATCAAAGCGGCATTAGTAAAGGAAAAAGGGGCGCCATACGAAATCACTGAGTTGGAGCTAGCAGAAGTTGGATCAAAGGATGTTCTGGTGAAGATCGTAGCGTCAGGATTGTGTCGTTCAGATTATGGAGAAAGAAATGGCAATAGTATTAATTTTCCTAATGTCTTAGGACATGAAGGGGCGGGGATCGTTGAAAAAGTCGGAAATGCAGTAACTTCGGTTGAACCGGGGGACCATGTCATTTTATCCTACGCTTATTGTGGCGAATGTAAGCATTGTGTTGAAGGACATCCATCTTCCTGCGAAAAATGGTTCACAGTAAATAATCTCGGAAAAAATCCACGAGGAGAGTTTGTTCTGCATACAGAGGATGGTACTGATGTTAACAACTTCTTCAATCAATCTTCGTTCTCAACATACAGTTTGACCGAAGAATCAAATGTTGTAAAAGTAGATAAGAATGTTGATTTGAGATTGCTTGGGCCTTTAGGATGCGGGCTTGGAACCGGGAGTGGCACAGTTTTGAGTGTCCTACAGCCCAAAGTGGGGGAAGGCATCGCTGTTTTCGGTACTGGTGCGGTGGGATTTGCTGCGGTGATGGCAGCAAAAATCGCAGGCTGCTATCCAATCGTAGCCATCGATATCAATGATCAGCGTTTGGAAAAAGCGAAAGAGCTTGGTGCCAGCCACGTCTTTAACAGTAAAGAAGCAGACCCAGAAAAATACATTAAAGATTTAACTGATGGACGCGGCTTGGACTATGTGATTGACTCTACTGGAGTTGGTCCAGTTATGACAAAGGCTTTGCACTCTGTCAGCAATTCAGGAACCTTCGTGCCATTGGCAGTAACCCAGAAAAATTTTGAAGTGAATACCTTCTTTGATTTAGTTTTCGGTAATAAAAAAGTCCGAGGTGTACTAATTGGTGACACTATCGCGAAGTATCACTTGCCAAATTTGATCGAGTTTTATAAACGTGGTGAATTTCCTTTTGACCAATTTATCAAATACTATGATTTCGAAAATATCAATCAAGCGGAAGCAGATTCTATTAGCGGGGAAGTGATTAAAGCGGTCGTTGTGATGGATAAAGAGTATCAGCCGCCCAAATGATAGGAGGAGGATGAAATGAAGAAAGGGGATATCGTTTGGGGCGTTTTGTTAGCAAGTCTGCTGGCCTTGTTCCTCATCCCAGCTACAAGAGATCCGATTTTAACTGCCAGTGAGACGCATCCTTACATCGGCGGCTTTATCAAGTTTGCGATTTTGGCGACGATGGGGGATATTCTAGGTAAGCGGATTGCTTCTGGAGAGTATCAATTATCCGTACAGGTTATCATGCGTGCCGTTGTTTGGGGGATCATCGGTTGTATGGTCACACTTGTTTTTCCAGTTTTCATGGGAGGTGCCGGTGCCGCACAGGCAGGTGGATTGCTTCCGTTTACGGGAATTTCTTTTGTTCAGGCGTTTTGTGGAAGTAGTATCATGAACTTAACATTTGCACCTGCTATGAATACATTCCATCGGGTGATGGACATGTGGATTGAAGCTGCGGCGGCAAAAGAACCTGTGACGCTGAAAAAGATTCTGGAAAAAATCGACTGGGTGAGTTTTGTAACCTTTAATTGGCTGAAAGTCGGGATCTTTTTCTGGATTCCAGTCCATACGATTGTCTTTTTACTGCCGGAAAATATCCGGGTGATCGTCGCTGCTTTCTGCTCAATCGCGTTGGGAATCATTTTATCCTTTGCGTCGAAAAAGAGCAGCACACCAGCGGGAATGACTGAGAAAGAAGCTGTTTGATTCAATCTTTCGGATGGTAAGAACCTTCTCATTTATTCTTATGTAAAGCGATTACATGTTATGATGACAGTAGTTGAAAAGAAGCAAAATAGTTGAGTGAAATGCTCGACTATTTTTGCGTACTGAAAGGGGTTATGAGATGTACGAAGTCAAAGATTTGTCAGAAGTGCCATTTTCTGATATTGCCGTATGTATGCGGAAAGCATTCTCCGATTATTATGTGAAAATGGAATTAGGAGATGAAGCGCTCAACCATCGTTTTACAGGTGAGAATGTTCGCTATGATTTGTCTTGCGGAGTTTTTGTTGAAGAAGAACTAGTGGCTCTTCTATTGAACGCGGTTGGCGAATACAATGGGGAAAAAGTCGCCTTTGATGCCGCGACAGGAGTTGTGCCGGAGCACCGCCGCAAGGGGCTCTACACCAAAATGATGGATTTTTGTATGGTCTTGTTGAAGCAACATGATTTCGCCTATTATGGGTTAGAGGTAATCCAGACCAATGACCCAGCCGTTGCCACGTATCGGAAAATGGGATTGGAGGTCGTCAAAGAATATGCATGCTTTCGCGGAAACGCAAGAATTTCAGCGCAGGGAGCAAGCAGTTTTCGTGAACAAGCCATTCTTGACTTTCCTCTAGAAAAGTTGGAATCACTGATGTATGATACTCCTTCATTTGAAAATCGAAGCGAGGTCATCCAAGCATTTCCTGAAGATTATCTCGTAATGTATACTGGTACACCTGAAAATTGTGATGCTTTTATCCTTTATCAAAAGAATAATGGTCATATCAAACAATGGGGCAGAAAGGAAGGCGAGTTGACTAGATTAGGGCAATTAATAGTCAATCTCAGCCGACGTTTCCAAGATATCCGCTTGCATAATATCACCTTTGCCGACCAAGCGTTGATCGAGCATTTGGAGGAACTAGGACTTAATCATTTTTGTGATCAATATGAAATGAAAATGGATTGTTAAAAGCCGAGCACCGATTTACTTTCATTAATAAATCGGTGCTCGGCTTTACGTTAGGTTTGTTGATTACGGATTGATATGCAACTCCATTTCGGGAGCATTGGCGATCGTATCTTTAACTGGACACGTTTTTTCAATGAAGGCCACGAGGTCTTGAATCTCTTCCTCCGTATTGTCTGCTTCTATATAATAATTTGTAATGATTTTGGAAAAGCCTACCTTGACGTCAGGCTTGCCTTTTAACCGATCAGAGTCGATTTCACCTAGTATTTCCACACGCATCGATTTGAGCTTGATCTGTTTGGCTTGATAAAAGAACCGAACCACCATCATTTTGCAAGCACCTAATGAACAGAGCAGGGCTTCTAAGGGATTCATCGCTTCATTTGTTCCACCAACGTTTTCCGGTTCATCGATCATAAATTCAAAACCGCGGGCGGTGCATTTCAACTGTAAACCGCCTATGGACTCCACTTCGGCTTTTAAAATTTGTTTTGACATTGAACATTCCCCCTAATCATTTACCCAATCATACGATTTTTAGTCAAAAAATTAAATAACTTGTGCAATTTTTCTCAATATTTCATTTTTTTCCAGATTTTCATTGAAAATAGTATGGAAATCTTGTATGATACCAATACATTATGGGCTTGGCCCGAGAAGGAAGGAACCTTATGAAATCGGATTTATTTATGGAAATTGAAGAAACACCTGCGACTGAAAACGAAAAGCATGTGAAATCTAATTCAAGTTTAATGTCTCAGCTGGAGTATTCGATCAGTAAAAAAATTGATTTGTTTAATTCGAGTTTGCCTCGTTATGCAGTACGTTCAATGTTCGCGTGTTTATTTTTAGCGTTAGGAACGGCTATTGCTTTTTATATTGCCATTCGTATGCAAGAAGCGATTCCAGGTTTGGAAAAAATGGCATATGCTTTTATGTTTAGTTGGTCATTAGTGATGATCCTATTCATGAATGCAGAATTAGGAACATCAAATATGTTGTATACCACGATCGGTGTATATAAGAAAAAAATGTCCGTATCTTTTGCTCTCAAGTTATTATTTACTTGTATTTTATTCAATCTGATTGGTGGCGTACTTTGCGGGTATTTATTATCTTTAACCGCTCCATTCGGACACTTAGAACCGGATAATTACATGTTCACTGGGATTGCATCAAAGCTAACGAAATCAACCAGTCAGATTTTAGTAGAAGGCATGTTCGCCAATATTGTAGTAAACACAGCTGTATTGGTCAGCTTGCGTATGAAAGATGATGCAGCGAAGGTAATGGCAATCATCTTTATCATTTTCATCTTTGCTTTCTTAGGCTTTGAACACGTAATTGCCAATTTCCCAGCCTTTTCTCTAGCGTACTTCGCTTCTCATGGAACAATCGCTGAAATGACTGCGGGGAATGTCGCTCATAATTTATTTTTCACCTTGATTGGAAACTTTATTGGCGGGGGATTGGTCATGGGGTTAGGCTACGCATGGTTGAATAAAACTGATTCAAAATACGTTGACTAATAAACGCGGAGGAACTTTTCCTCGGCGTTTTTTTAATTTATCAGTATCGGCCGTAACGTTTATAAAAGAGATGTTATTGATCCTTTAAGCTGTCTTTATTGCGGATATACAATTATAGACATATAGTTAAATAAACAATAAAAGGTGGGAGGTTTTTTTAGTATGGACTTATTTTCTAGTATTTTTACCAGAAAGTCGACCCGAAATTTTAAGTCGACACCATTGTCTGAAAGCACACTCAAAGAAATTGAATCCTTTATAAAGTCAGTTCGCCCGCTCTTGCCTGATGCTCGAGTTACGTATAAAATCGTCGGACCAGATGGAATAAAGGGGATGGGCGCACCCAAAGCTCCGCATTATCTGCTGATTTATGCGGAAGAGCAGCCATTACGCGACACCTGTGCCGGATTCTTGTTTCAACATGTAGATTTATTTCTGTATTCAGAAGGCTACGCAGCTCGTTGGGTGGGCATGATGAAACCGGCTGAACCTGATCCCAACTATATTATTGGGATGGCCTTCGGAGAACCATTAGAACATGAAGAGCGAACACCAGCGGATTTTGATCGGAAGCCTTTAAATGAGATATCAGAGGGAAAAGATCCACGGCTCGAAGCTGCACGCTTAGCGCCATCAGGTTTAAATGGACAGCCGTGGTACTTTATCGCGAACAATGGCGCAATCTATGTTTATCGCAAGAAGAAAATAAATGGATTGCCTGGTATGATGTATAAGCTGACGGAATTGGATGTTGGGATCGCTCTTTGTCATTTAGCAGTAGCCACTGTACATAGTGGAAAGACCTTTGAATTCGTGAACAGTAAGGGAGCGCCAGGAGCACCAGAGGGTCATCTCTATATAGGAACAGTGAAGTAACAAAAATCCTCAAACAAACGTTTGAGGATTTTTGTTAGGCACTTTTTGATTGGAGAAACGTTTCATTAGTAGTTTCATTTAGCAGTTTTTTTAAATCTGCTTGTAAGACATTTTTCACGACATAAGGCGTTTTTTTGCGATAGGCAGATGCTCCACTTTCGAATAAGGCGTATAGCTGATCGCCGTCGACATATATCTGCTCCAAGTATGGCGGTGTTTCAATGATTTTTAATGCCTCATCTAGATTGGAAAAATCAGCTGTTTTGTTGATATCAAACACAAAGATTTTCCCTGGCTGTTTCCCCCAGGACTGAGAAAGTAGGAGCAAATTTTTGTAAATAGTCACACCTTGAATTTTTTGCGGGATATTCAAGGTGTCAAAAGGTGATTTCACCAAGGAGTCATCCATGATCGTTTCCAGATTTCCCTGCTCATCAATTGGATAGCAGCAGAATTTCCCATGTTCATTTAAGGTAAAAAGAGCAACGTAAAGATAGCCTTGATCATAAGTCAAAGCGGAAGCTCGAGGAAGTTCCTTTAGAACGATCTTTTGTTGATAGGCGATCGTTATTAGATCTTTGTCATATTTCTCGATATCAGAAAGAGCAATAGTCGCTACGGCAGCGTGTTTTCCTGATGTGTTACTGATCCAAATTTTTTTATGCATCGGATCATAGGCTAGTCCGCCAGCATGAGGTAGATCGGGCAAAATAACTGTTTTTTTCCGAACACCTGTGACGCGATCCAAAACATAAATGATTGAGCGGTGTTGGTGATCATGGCAATAAGCAGATATCAGCAAGTAGTCCTCTGTCAATGTCAATCCTTGAGGAGTCATAGCGTTACAGCGCTGTCTTTCATTTCTATCAGTGAGGGAGATGATTTTTTTTAGACCGGGAACGGGAAAGTTCATCTCCAATGTCGCATCGAAAAACTCAGGAAAAGCTTGCCAGACATTTTTATGGTTGTAAAAGCTCCCTGTTAAAAATTGGCGTAACCAAATAATTAATTTATAAAAAAAGTTCTTCATCGATTTCGCCTCCAATATCTCTATTTTAGCAATTTATTGCCAATGCGAACAGTCATAGGAATTTAGAAAAATCGATTTATTTACCAAAAATTGTTGACAAGATGAAAAAAAACGAGTAATATTCAAAAAAATAAGAGTCTTACAAAAGAGAAGTAACATAAATGAACCTTTTCAGAGAGCTGATGGCGCTGCGAATCAGCAGGGATTATTATGCGAATGGACTTTTGGACGAAGTTTTGAACTGTCAGTAGGAACTTCCGGGAACTCCCGATACAGAGTAAGGTCGTTGTTGGACGACTGAGTGAGAAATGCCTTTTTCGGCATACCATTGAGGTGGCACCGTGGATTATCCGCCCTCAAACCAAGTTTATTTGGTTTGAGGGCTTTTCTTATGCTCTCAAAAAAGTATATAAGTCTTCGATAGAAATAATTTTACTCAAAAAATTCAATCAATCATAAAATCATAAACAAGAGAAGTAGTTAGGATAGAAAAAATCACAGAAAGTTTCGGCTGATGAGAAGAAACATTTTTTCCCTAGTGAATGGACTTGTTGGAGCGTTCTTGAATTATAGTAGGGAACGACGGGAGCTCCCGTTATAGAGTACGATCGTTGATGGACGATTAGAGTTGCTGTTTGCGAACAGTAAAAAAAGAGGTGGTACCGTGCTACTTGCGCCCTCAGACCAAAGTTTATTTTGGTTTGAGGGCTTTTGTGCGTTTTACAGATAATAATATTTTGGAAATGAGGTCATATGATGAAGAAAACAAAAGAGCTATCCAATAATAAGTTAAATCCATTAACAATCTATTACAGCTTAAGAGATCATGGAACCTGCTTATTCGAGCGAAAATCGGAAACGCAGGATTATGCGATCATCACTTTTGATCCGATTAGACATCTGACTTTTAAAAATGGGGAGTTTCAAATCAATGGTGACGGATATCCTTGTACTGATCCATTAAAAGAGTTAGAGAAATATGTACTGATAGATGATGAGGATCAGGAAGAGTTGATTTTTCAAGGTGGGGCGCTTGGTTATGTCGGTTATGACGTCGCAGCATGTTACGAAAACATCGGTGAGATTCCTAAAGATGAACTGGATGTGCCAGATATGCAATTTTATTTATATGAGTCTTACGTGATCTATGATAGACAGAAGCAAACCTGCACGCTAATCGTTGGTAACAGCTATAGCAAGGACTCAGAGGAGCAATTGGACAGGCGGATGAAAGATTTAGAGCAAAAGCTCCAACAGGAAATCAAGCTGTCGGATTTGGAAATGAAACCTTTAAAATTTACAAGTAATTTTTCTCAAACAGAATTTGAAGCAGTAGTAACAAAGGCAAAAGAACGAATTGTTGAGGGAGATTTATTCCAAGTCGTGCCATCCCAACGGTTGTCCGCTGAATTTTTGATTGATCCTTTTGATTACTTTCGTTTGTTGAGGCAAAGCAACCTATCAGCGTATCTCTATTATCTTGATTTTCCAGATGTGCAGGTTATCGGCAGTTCGCCGGAAAGCTTAGTCACAGTGGAAGGTGATTTGGTTACAACCAATCCAATCGCAGGAACTAGAAAACGTGGGGCGGATAAACATGAAGATGAAGCGTTGGCTAACGAGTTAAAAAATGATCCGAAAGAGATCGCTGAACACAGGATGTTAGTCGACCTTGGCAGAAATGATCTGGGCAAAGTTGCTGTTCGCGGTTCTGTAAAGGTACCGACGTATTTAACAATTGAACGCTACCGATACGTAATGCATCTCGTATCAGTGGTGACTGGCAAGTTAAAACCAGAGTTGACCGCGATGGACGCACTAAAGGCGACATTACCAGCCGGAACGGTCAGCGGAGCACCAAAGATTCGAGCGATGACCCGCATTTATCAATGGGAAACGGTCAAACGTTCGATCTACGCTGGAGCGGTTGGATTTCTAGGACAAAACGATCAAGCTGATTTCGCAATCGCGATTCGCACGATGGTGATCAAAGACAAACAAGCACATGTACAAGCAGGTGCCGGAATCGTTTATGATTCTGAACCTACCAGTGAATATTTTGAGACGCTACAGAAAGCCAAAGCACTGATGGAGGTGGGACAATGATTTTACTTGTCGATAATTACGATTCATTTACCTATAATCTGGTCCAGCTTTTGCCAGACAATCTAAGGATATTACGAAACGATGATCCAGAGTTGTTTACCATTGCAGAAGAAGCATCGGCAATCGTTCTCTCCCCAGGACCAGGAAGACCGGCTGAAGCAGGAATGATCGAAATGCTGATTCGACGCTTTTATCGTAGCAAACCAATTTTAGGGATCTGTCTTGGACATCAAGCAATCGGTGAAGTTTTCGGCGGCAAGATTATCAGTGCCCCGACAATCATGCACGGCAAACAATCATGCTTGCAAGGTGAGACAGAAAGACAAGTCATGCGTTACCATTCGCTGATGATTGATCCAGAGGATGTTCCGCAAGATTTAGAAGTTACCGACGAAGCAGAAGGCTGCATTATGTCGATCCGTCACAAACGTTATCCGGTCTTCGGAATGCAATTTCATCCAGAATCGATCGGAACAACAGACGGTGCAAGTTATCTTAGTCAATTTTTACAGAAAGCAGGGGTTTAAATGCAAGAATTATTTGAAAAAGTGTATCGTGGGAACGATTTGTCTGTTAATGAAATGCAACAGGTTGGAAAGGCGATCTTTGAGCAGCAGTTAACGGACAGCCAAATCAGCGGATTACTAGTAGGGTTGAAAGTAAAAGGTGTCGCAGCTGCGGAACTAACCGGATTAGCACAAGTCATGCAAGGAAAAGGAACACCGATGTTAGCGGCCCCAGCTGGAGTGATGGATAATTGCGGAACCGGTGGTGATCATTCTCATAGTTTTAATATCAGCACAACGGCGGCCTTTGTTTTAGCTGGCGGCGGAATTCCGATGGCAAAACATGGCAATCGTAGTATCTCCAGTAAATCCGGAAGCGCCGATGTATTAGAAGCACTAGGAATTTCACTGACCGTGAGTCCTGAGAAAATTGATTACTTATTGAAAGAGGCAGGAATCGCTTTTCTGTTCGCCCCAACTTTGCATCCAGCGATGGGAGCAGTGATGCATATTCGTAAAGAGTTAGCGACACCAACGATTTTCAATTTGCTTGGACCAATCATTAATCCTTACCCATTAGAACATCAATTGATGGGGACATATGCAGGTGATTCGATTGTGGAGACTGCAAAAACATTAGGGCAATTGGGCCGAGAACGAGCGATTGTCTTGCATGGACATGGTGGAATGGATGAAGCCAACTTGGCTGGAACGACTCATTGTGCAATGTATCGAGACGGAGAGGTCAAAGAATTTTCCTTTAATCCCGAAGAAGTCGGCTTCAAACGAGTGCCGTTAGCAGGCATCATCGGTGGTTCGGTCGAGAAAAACAAAGATATTTTACTTTCTGTCCTTCACGGTGTGCCCTCTGCTTATTACGAGACTGTTCTATTGAACGCGGGCTTGGGGTTCTTGGCCAGTGGTCGGGTCAACTCGTTGAATGATGGGATTGCAGAAGCAGAACAATCAATCCTTTCCGGAGCGGCCTATGATCGGCTGCAGCAATTGATCACCAAGCAACAGGAGGTGGCATAGTTGGATTTTTTAACTAGAATCTTACTGGAAAAGGAACGCGAGGTCGAGCATTTAACCGCTGTTCAAGCCGTTCAGACGAAACAACGCCCCTCTTTTTATCAAATAGTTAAAGAGCATCCTGAAAAAATGCATGTGATCGGTGAGATCAAGCGAGCTTCTCCTTCGAAAGGGGTCATCAACGAGGACGTCGATATCCTTCAGCAAGCAAAGAGTTATGAAGAAGCCGGAGTAAGTGCCATTTCTGTTTTGACTGATCCCGTATTCTTCAAGGGGCGAATCAACGATCTGGCGGCGGTCTCTCAAGTCGTAGACGTTCCTGTTCTATGTAAAGATTTTATTATTGATGAACGTCAGCTGGATCGAGCCAAGCAAGCGGGGGCAAGCATCGTTCTTCTGATCGTCGCGGCGCTTTCAGTTGCCAGATTGTCAGAACTCTATCAAGGAGCAAAAGATCGCGGCTTAGAAGTTCTGGTAGAAGTACATGATGAAGATGAATTGAGACAGGCGCAGGCAATTGGAGCTAAGATTATCGGCATCAACAATCGCAACTTGAAAACCTTCAATGTTTCATTGCAGACTAGTCTGAATTTGGCTCAACCAGCAGGTGAAACAATCTATATTAGCGAATCAGGATTCAAAACTGCTGAGGATGTTGAAAAGGTCAAACAATCCTATCACGGTGTTTTAGTAGGAGAAACCTTGATGAGAGCAGCGAATCCGGCGGAAAAAATCTCTGAATTGCGGGTGAGAAGAGAATGACTCAAATAAAAATATGTGGACTGAAAAATCGTTCGGCGATTGAAGTGGCAGTAACGTCTGGTGCAAACTATCTTGGTTTTGTTTTTGCGGAAAGCCCTCGTCAGGTAAATCCAGAAGAGGTTCGAAATTTGACGCAGGGTCTTCCGCAAAATGTTAAGAAGATTGGTGTTTTTGTTTCACCGCTACAGGAAGAAGTCGAGGAAACAGCTCAGATTGCTGGTTTAGATCTGATTCAAATTCACGGCAATACCAAACTAACCGAGCTTTCACGTCCGATCATCCGGGCTTTCAGTATCAAGGATCGCGATTCCTTTTATTTTTTTCAGTATCCGCATCTTTTGCTGGACGCACCGCCTGCTAAGCTGATGGGCGGAAATGGACGTACCTTCGACTGGCATTTAGTGGATCAGCGCCATCTGCCTAAAGAAAAACTTTGGCTTGCGGGCGGATTAAATGCAGAAAATGTTAGTGAAGCTATCCATTATTTTCAACCTCGTGTAGTAGATGTTTCAAGCGGAGTTGAAACAAATGGCGAAAAAGATCTAGTGAAAATTCAAGCTTTTTGCCAAGCAGTTAAATTTACAGATAGTCAAGCAGATTTCCATGTTTAAGTGAATAGGAATGAATACCATAATATGAATGAGGAGCGATTACATGTATCAAGAACCCAATAAAGCAGGTTTTTACGGAGAATACGGCGGGAAGTTTGTCCCTGAGACTTTGATGTACGCCGTTCAAGAATTAGAAAAAACGTATGAGGAATCGAAAAAAGACCCGGAATTTCAAGAAGAACTGAACTATTATTTGAAGCAATATGTAGGCAGAGAAAATCCTCTTTACTTCGCGGAACGCTTAACCACCGATTTGGGTGGGGCCAAGATTTACCTGAAACGAGAGGATTTGAATCATACAGGGGCTCACAAGATTAATAACGCTTTAGGGCAAGTACTCTTGGCTAAAAAAATGGGCAAACGCAAAGTTGTGGCAGAAACAGGAGCTGGGCAACACGGCGTAGCAACAGCAACAGCGGCTGCACTATTCGGCATGGAGTGTACCATTTTCATGGGGGAGATTGATGTGAAGCGGCAAGCTCTGAATGTTTTCCGAATGGAGCTGTTAGGAGCAAAGGTGGAAAGCGTGACCTCTGGGAGTAGAACACTGAAGGATGCAGTGAATGAAGCACTGCGTTATTGGGTTGCAACGGTGGAGGATACTCATTATGTGATGGGCTCTGTGTTAGGTCCGCATCCGTTTCCTGAGATCGTTCGCGATTATCAAAGCGTGATCGGTATTGAAACTCGCAGACAGATTTCGGAAGCAGAAGGTCGATTACCTGACTTAGTGATGGCCTGTGTCGGCGGCGGCAGTAATGCAATGGGGATGTTTTATCCTTTTATTGAAGATGACGAGGTCCGTTTGATGGGCGTGGAGGCTTCGGGTCATGGCTTAGACACAGAGGAACATGCGGCATCTATCAACAAGGGCAGTATTGGGATTTTACATGGTGCCAAAATGCATTTACTACAGGATGATGATGGTCAGGTCTTAGAGGCATTCTCAATTTCGGCTGGTTTAGATTATCCGGGAATAGGTCCAGAGCATTCTTTCTTACATGATATCGGTCGGGCTGAATATGCCGCAATCAATGACGAGGAAGCGGTGGAAGCCTTCCATTATTTATCACGCTTAGAAGGCATTATTCCAGCCTTGGAAAGTTCACACGCCTTGGCTCAAGTGATGAAAGTGGCACCGACAATGAATAAAGATCAAATAATTGTCATGAACCTTTCCGGCCGTGGTGACAAGGATGTTCAACAAATCAAAGAACGAATGGAGGCAGTAAAATGAAGCCATTGACAGAGACTTTAAAAAGCAGAGCAGAGACCGAAAAATTATTTGTCCCTTATATCATGGCCGGGGCTCAAGGCTTAGATAAATTAGAGGAAGAAATTGCGATGTTGGTTGATCAAGGTGCAGCGGCAATCGAATTGGGGGTCCCTTTTTCAGATCCGGTTGCGGATGGTCCAACGATTCAAGCGGCAGGATTACGGGCATTTGCTCAACAGGTGACGTTGAAGAAGCTGGTGGAAAAACTGCATGAAATTCGCTCAGGAGCTCCATTGATTTTGATGGGCTATAGTAATTCCTTTTTCCACTATGGGCTCAAGGAATTAGTTGAAGATTTAGAGGGCACGGATGTTCAAGGTTTTATTATTCCTGATCTGCCATACGAACATCGTGATTTGGTGCTGCCGGATCTAGGGAATATGGCTTTACTGACCTTGGTCTCCTTGACTAGTCCGACTGAACGTATCGAAGATTTGGTTGCTGATGCTGAAGGCTTTATCTATGCTGTCACAGTCAATGGAATCACTGGAACAGATCAAAATTTCCGCAATGACTTAATGGAACATTTGGCAAAGGTCAAAGCGATTAGTAAGATTCCTGTATTAGCTGGCTTTGGTATTTCAACCAGTGAACACGTAAAAAAATTCCAGCAAGTTTGCGATGGTGTGGTGATTGGTTCTAAAATCGTCAGTTCTTTGGAAGAACAGGGCACTGAAAAAACTGGAGAACTGTTAGCGGAAATCTTTCAATAGGATTTCGTTTGGTGTTTATTTTTATTAGCGTTATACTTGAATTACCATGAAAAGGGAGAGTGTTTCAAGTATGACAAAAAGAGTAAAAGGTTCATGTACCACTGTACTAGTCGGAAAGAATGCATCAATTGATGGCTCAACTATTATTTCAAGGAACGATGATGGGCATGAAGCTTTAGACCCACAACGTTTTGTGGTAGTTCAACCAGAAGATCAACCAAAACACTATCAAGCAGTCATTAGCGGCGTGAAAGTTGATCTGCCTGACAATCCAATGCGCTATACCTCAATGCCAAACTCGATTTTAACCAATGGTATTTGGCCAGCAGCGGGAATCAATAGTGAAAATGTTGCGATGTCTGCGACAGAAACGATCACGACAAATCCACGTATTCAAGGACTTGATCCTTATGTTGAAGGCGGCATCGGCGAAGAAGATATCGTTACATTGGTTTTACCTTACATTCATAGCGCCAAAGAAGGCGTCGAACGTCTAGGTGCATTATTGGAAGAATACGGAACATATGAACCAAACGGTATTGCTTTTTCTGACAAGGATGAAGTTTGGTGGTTGGAAACCATCGGTGGACATCATTGGGCAGCGGTCCGCATTCCAGACGATGCTTATGTGGTTGCGCCAAACCGTATGAATATTGACGACTTTGATTTTGATTCAGCAGATACGCTTTGCTCAGCTGATTTAAAAGCATTGATTGAAGACAACCATTTGAATCCAGATTTTGAAGGCTACAACCTGCGTCATATTTTCGGCAGCTCTTCCATTAAGGATACTGTTTATAACAATCCACGTGCTTGGTACGGTCAAAAATACTTTACTCCTGAAGTAGAACAAGATCCAATGGATCAAGACTTGCCATTCATTTGTCGAGCAAACCGCAAAATTTCGATTGAAGACGTGAAATTCGTCTTGAGTTCTCACTTTGAAAATACGAAATACGATCCTTACGGTGACGGTACAGAAGCAGAAAAAACATTGATTCGTCCAATCGGAATCAACCGCAACCATAATGTACACATCCTGCAAATTCGCAATAATGTACCCGCTGAAATTGCCGGTGTTCATTGGTTGGCTTATGGTGCCAACACATTTAACACAGTTGTTCCATTCTATTCAAATGTTAACGACACACCAGCTTGCTACAAAGATGCGACAGGAACGTTCGATATGAACAATATGTACTGGTTAAGCTGTGCGACCGCGCTTTTAGGCGATACAGATTACAATTTCTACGTTGATTTCCGTAACACCTTCGAATTAGAAGCCATGTCCGCTTATCATGTCATCCAAAATGAAACAGATAAAGTCGTTGGAGATCAATCAGACGTCCAAAAATTCTTAGAAGAAGCTAACGAAAAATTGGCTGACGAATCCTTCAAACGTCAAACCAAACTATTTGGTGATATGGTTATTTCTGGTTCAGAACACATGAAATTACGCTATAACCTAAATGACTAGTTAAAAAAACTGTAATCTTTCGCAAAAACGAGAGATTACAGTTTTTTCATTTCATTAATAATCCATGGTATTGATATAGCTCATCAATCGTCTTATAACGATGCAAGGTGATGCCAGCAGTAATAAAGCTGATGGTGATATCTCGTTCAATCTCACGAGCACGTTGGCATAGTGGCGCGAGATTCTTCCAATCGAATACACTTAGTAGTTCCTTCGTTGCGATACTAATCGATAAATCTTCCTTCAATGAGCTCTGCAAACTGCCAGCGGTCAAGAAGGCTAAGATATAATTGCCTGATAGTTCGCAGGCATATATCTTATTGAAGCTTGAACAAACCTCCTCGTACCAAATGGCTGCTTGATGGTAGTCGGGTGTGGCTGCGCTCATTTCTTTGGGTGAATCCGGTTTGATGTAGTAATCGGTTGGCTGATAAGAAAAAGCAGTAGCTGTTGAGAATAGTTTACCAGTAGCAGACTGAAGTGCGGACAAATTTTGTGCTTGTGGAACTTCCTGATAAAGAGCCAAAAAGTCTTCCGGTAGTCGAGTGAACATCTGCAATTCTTGATATTGTTCTTTGAGACCTTTATGGAAATACGTTTGATTTTGATAGGCGATACAGGTTGTTAGCGTATTTAAATGTTTAACTGCTAATTCTCGCGCCAAGCTCAAATCAGTGGCTTGCTGGATTTGTGAATTGTACAACGCTGCCTTTTTCAATCTATTAATCGCACGATTCTTCATTAAGTCTTCATCATTCATATTTCGTTCCATTCGTTCCTTTAGTTCCTCATAGCGCTGCCGCTCTTTATCCGAATGGCTGAAAAGAATGATTGAATCACCTAGTAAAGGGGATAGATGATTGTGGAAGTCGGCGATATCTTGCAGAATATCCCAAGATAAAGGAAAAATATCGTAGCCGACACCATTCAGAATGAATGTCTCCGACAGTTCATGATTATCTGTGCGAGGAATGTAGAACAAATCAACATCAGAAAGTGCGGTAGCATTTCCTGTCACATAAGAACCGTAGCACACGATTAAATCAATTTCATTAGCTAATCTTTCTCCCCGTTTGGTAATGTATTCTATTATTTGTTTTTGGACTTTCATTAGGACTCCTCTCTGATGTTTGCTTAATTATAATGTTTTTCATTAATAGGATAACAATGATCCCTAGGGTTTTGTCAACATATTTCGCTTTCGTTTCTTAAATAAGTTCTGAAATGTTTTGTTTTTGTGACATTTTTTGTTGGATTATTGTTTTAACTATGGTCATTTCTGGAAGGGAAGGCCAGTTTTGTTTTGAAATCAATTGAATATTCTGTGTAAAGCATCTCATCTCCAACAAATATTCCGCCTTTCCCTGTTATACTGAAAAAGAAATAGAAAACGGATACTTAAACGTATTTTTCCAGAAAAGCGAAAAGGGGAGAGCGAAACAATGAAAAAAGCAGTATTGATTGTCAATCCCAGTTCTGGGAATGAAGAAGCGAAAAAATATACTAGTCAAGCAAGAGAAAAATTGGAACAATTTTTTGATGAAATCGAAGTAAAAGAAACCGAAAAAGAAGGCGATGCAACGAATTTTGCACGAAAAGCAGCAGAAGAAAAAGCGCATAGTGTCTTTGCGATGGGTGGCGATGGTACAGTCAATGAAGCCATCAGCGGTTTAGCCGAACAAGATTATCGACCGAATTTCGGCTTTTTCCCATTAGGCACAGTGAATGATTTAGGACGTTCGCTAAATATTTCGATGGACCCAGAACAAGCAATCGCATCATTTGACCCTGAACGAAAGACTTCACTGGATATTGGCAAGATCAACGATGATTATTTCATGAATATCGTCTCGGTCGGAAGTATTCCCGAAGCCATCAGCGATGTGGATGTAGAAGAGAAGACCAAGTTCGGCAAGCTAGCCTATTTTGTGAATGGCGTTAAAGAAGTCTTCAACGATGAAAATTATCACTTCACCTTAGAGATCGATGGAGAAAAGACCGAGATAGAAAGCAGTGCAGTTGTCATAGTTCTAACAAGGACAATTGGCGGATTTACTCATATCGTGCCTGAGGCTAAAAATAATGATGGCAATCTGTATCTGCTTTATTTGAAGGATCAAAGTATTACAGATCGATTGAAAAGCCTGCCTGATATCATTAAAGGTGTGGACCAATCCACCGAGAATATCGGCTATACACCTTTTACAGAAGGACGATTGACAATGAAAGAAGAAGTCGACCTGCATCCCAGTGTCGATGGCGATGAAGGGCCGGCACTGCCACTGTCATTCAAAGTATTGCCCCAGCATTTAGAAGTCTATTATGGAAATGAACAGAAAAATTAGTAGAAAAGATCACCTGTGATGGTGGTCTTTTTGCATAACTTTTCGAATTCTTCCTAGAAAAATGTGTCATACAGGGCTGATTAAGTGAATTTTTTTTTCAAGAAAAACAACAACACTTGTATTATTCGCAAAAATCATCAATTATTTTCTTCTAAATAGTTATTTTCCTCTTTCATCAACTTTCGTGAATAAAAAGCGCTTAAGCTGAACATTTGGCAATTTATTTCTTAAGGATTATAGTTATTACAGAAAGAGATTTATTTTAGTTTTGTTATTCACAATAGTAGGGGAGGAATTAAAATGGATATAGTGACGTTGGCCCGTTTTCAGTTCGCTATGACGACGGTTTTTCACTTTTTCTTTGTGCCATTCTCGATTGGGATGGTATTGGTTGTTGCCATTATGGAAACGTTATATGTTAAAACGAAAAATGAAAAATACCTGCAGCTGGCGAAATTCTGGGGAAAGATATTCCTATTGAGTTTTGCGGTGGGCGTCGTGACTGGGATCATCCAAGAGTTTCAATTTGGGATGAACTGGTCAGATTATTCACGGTTCGTCGGAGATATTTTTGGCGCGCCATTAGCAATTGAGGCATTATTAGCTTTCTTTATGGAGTCGACATTCTTAGGACTCTGGATGTTTACGTGGGATCGTGTGAAGCCAAAGGTCCATGTGCTCTTTATTTGGTTAGTGACGATTGCTTCGATGCTATCAGCTTTCTGGATTTTAGCGGCAAATAGTTTTATGCAGCACCCAGTCGGCTACGCTATTCGTAA
Organism: Enterococcus sp. GPZ-007; assembly: GCF_059374735.1. NCBI lineage: Bacteria > Bacillati > Bacillota > Bacilli > Lactobacillales > Enterococcaceae > Enterococcus > Enterococcus sp. GPZ-007. The sequence goes on from NZ_JCAFYN010000005.1 coordinate 61,619, forward strand.
TGGGCGGGCAGAGATGACAGATTTTGGCGCGGTTATCACTAATCCCAAAGTGCTGTATGAATTTGGCCATGTGCTGGCAGCAGCAATTACCATGGGCGGAATGATCGCGGCAGGACTTGCGGCGTTCCAATTGTTAAAACGCAAAGACAAACCAATGCGAGAATTCTTTATGAAGTCGATGCGTATTGGACTTGTAATTACTTTATTTGGTTCAATCATGGTTCTAGGTGCAGGTGATGCGCAAATGAAGGCCTTGATTGAAGGTCAACCAATGAAGTTTGCGGCGATGGAAGGAACCTATGAGGATACCGGTGATCCGGCAGCTTGGACCTTGATCGCTTGGGATAACGAGCGGGAGCATAAGCAGGTCTTTGGTGTACAAATTCCGTATATTTTAAGTATTCTTTCTTATAATAAGCCTTCTGGCTCGATTAAAGGGATGGATACCGTCAATAAGGAATTAGTCAAAAAATATGGTGATCGTAATTACTATCCGCCAGTGAATGTTTTGTTCTGGAATTTCCGGATCATGGCAGGCTTCGGTATGTTAATGCTATTGGTAGCGATTCTCGGCTTGTTCTTTACTCGGAAAAAGAAACCAGTCTTGTATGAGAAACGCTGGATGCTTTGGGTGATGGCGCTTTGTACCTTCGCACCGTTTTTGGCAAATACAGCTGGGTGGCTGGTGACTGAATTAGGCCGCTATCCTTGGACCGTTTACGGTTTATTTACGATTGAAGACAGTGTTTCGCCAAATGTTTCAGTTGCTTCATTGTTAACTTCAAACATCATTTACTTCCTATTGTTCTCAGGCTTGGCGGTAACGATGATCTATCTAGTGAAACGGCAATTAAACATAGGACCTGAATTGGATCAGATTTCAAAAGAAAATGATTCCGTTGATCCTTTCGACAGGGGGGCATTCACTCATGAGTAGCTTACAATTATTATGGTTCTTATTGATCGGCGTCTTGTTTTCCGGTTTTTTCTTTTTAGAAGGCTTTGATTTCGGTGTCGGGATGTCCGTACAGACATTAGCTCATGATGAGCATGAAAAAGATCAGATTGTTCAGACAATTGGACCCGTTTGGGATGGCAATGAAGTTTGGTTGCTGACAGCCGGCGGGGCGATGTTCGCTTCATTCCCGTATTGGTATGCGTCATTGTTCAGCGGGTACTATTTGATTTTGTTTATCATTTTATTCGGCTTGATTATTCGTGGTGTTTCTTTTGAGTTTCGCAGTCATATGCCGAAGGAACGCAAACAGTTGTGGAACTGGACGTTGAGCATTGGCAGTTTCTTAGTGCCATTTTTCTTCGGCGTTTTGTTCATTAGTATGATCCAAGGAATGCCGTTGGACGCGGATCATAATATGATGGCGACTTTTACTGACTATATCAACTTGTATTCAGTGGTCGGCGGCGTTGCCTTGACGTTATTATGCTATTTGCATGGCTTGAATTACATCGCATTGCGTACAGAAGGTCCAGTACGTTATCGGGCTAAGAACTATGCCCAAATGCTCTATTGGGTGTTGTACGTCGGTTTGATTATTTTCGCTATCTTGATGTATTTTCAAACAGATTTCTTCCAAAACAATTTTGCGGTAACGTTGATTTTATTAGCCGTGATCGTGTTACTGACAGTAATCGCGAATGTCTCTATTTATAAAAATAAGGAAATGCTGGCGTTTATGATGAGCGGCTTTACGTTGATCGCATTGGTTGCACTATTATTTAGTGGATTGTTCCCACGTGTATTGATCAGTTCGATCCCAGGCAATGATCTATTAATCGCAAATGCGTCTTCAAGTCCTTATACTTTGAAGATTATGTCGTACATTTCATTGACGATCTTACCATTTGTTCTAGGATATACAGCTTGGACATATTACATTTTCCGCAAACGGATCAAACATCCGCATGAGGTTGGAGTAGAGGTACAATCATGATCGACAAGAAGTTATTACAACTTCCCGGAATCAAAAAAATTCTAATGTTGCTTGCAGGATCTGCGGTCCTGCAAGCAATCTTTATAATTGGGCAAGCGTATGGTTTATCCATGACGATCACTCATTTATGGAACGAAGGCTTAAACAACCAAATAAACTGGATGCTACTATTCTTCGGTTCTTTTGCGCTACGTCATTTGATGACTTATCTGCGGGAGCATGTACTGGAAGAGTATGCGTATCAACAAGCTAAGGATCTGCGTAGTCAATTGCTGCGGAAGATTTTTCGATTAGGTCCGCAGGTCGTGCAAAAGCAAGGGACTGGGAGTGTGGTTACGACTGCATTAGATGGGATCGATCAGGTAGAAGAGTATTTGCATCTGATTTTACCTAAAATGCTGAATATGATGATCATTCCATGGATTTTATTAGTCGCGATTTTTCTATTGGACTGGGAATCGGGGATCGTGTTATTGATCGTTTTTCCGATCATCATTATCTTTATGATTATTTTAGGTTATGCGGCTCAAAGTAAAGCAGATAAGCAATACAAGGTCTTTCAAGTATTATCGAATCATTTTATCGATTCACTGCGAGGAATCGATACGCTGAAATTTTTCGGTATCAGTAAGCAATATAGCAAAAGTATTTTTACTACCAGTGAGCGATTCCGCAAGGCGACGATGAGTACCTTGAAGATCGCGATCCTGTCGACGTTTGCGTTGGATTTCTTTACGACTCTATCTGTGGCAGTCGTGGCGGTCTTGCTGGGACTGCGTTTAATCAATGAAGCAATCTTCTTATTTCCGGCTTTGACCGTACTGATTTTGGCTCCAGAGTATTTCTTGCCGATCCGAGATTTTTCTAGTGATTATCATGCGACTTTGGATGGAAAAAATGCGATGGATGCTGTGAATCAAATTTTGGATCTGCCAGAGAAGCAAGATACAACGATTGGTTTACCGACTTGGTCAACTGACAGTCAATTGAGTGTTAATATGCAGTATAATTACGCAGATAAACTTGGTGCAGAAGTTGATTTCGAGGTACAGGGATACAAAAAAATTGGAGTCATCGGTATGAGCGGATCAGGAAAATCAACACTGATCAATTTGTTGAGTGGATTTTTGCAGCCTGATAAAGGTCAAATCAGATTTGATGAACAAGCTTTGACGGCTTTTGATCAGCCTCAGTGGCAGGAACAATTGATTTATATCCCACAGAATCCTTATATTTTCCAACGCTCAGTTCGGGAAAATATTGCCTTCTATCATCCGCAAGCTAGCGATGAAGAAATTCTAAAAGCGATAGAAGTCACGGGATTAACGGAATTACTTCAAGAACTACCTGAGGGGTTGGATACAAAACTAGGTGAGGGAGCACGTACACTTAGTGGAGGACAAGCGCAGCGGATCGCATTAGCTAGAGCATTTCTGGATCAAGAACGGAAAATTTTACTATTCGATGAACCGACAGCACATTTGGATATTGAGACAGAGGTAGAACTGAAGGAACGAATGTTGCCATTGATGGATAATCATCTGGTGTTCTTTGCGACTCACCGTCTGCATTGGTTATCAGAAATGGATTATCTGCTAGTGATGGATCATGGCGAGCTTATTGAGCAGGGAACATTAGAAGAACTGAAACAAAGAAATGGCGCCTTTACTAAATTGAGTCAGGCATTGCGAGGTGAAGAAGCATGAAGCAGATCGGATTATTCGAAGTATTAAAGACCGATGAATGGGTCAAACCCTTTTTCAAACAATATAAGAAATCGTTGATTTTGGCTTTGACGCTAGGTTTCATTACTTTCTTCTGTGCCGGAGCTTTGATGTTCAACTCAGGTTTCTTGATTAGTCGAGCCGCTTCGTTACCGGAGAACATTTTGATGATCTACATTCCCATCGTATTGACGCGTGCTTTTGGGATTGGGCGTCCAGTCTTTCGCTATGTCGAACGCTTGGTCAGCCATAACTGGGTTTTGAAGATGACGTCAAATTTGCGTGTGAAGCTGTATGATTCATTGGAGCAAGATGCCATTTTCTTCAAACAGAATCATCGGACAGGAGATATTCTTGGTTTGCTTTCTGAGGATATCAACCATATCCAAAACTTGTATCTGCGGACGATTTTTCCAACAATTATCGCTTGGCTGCTGTATGTCTTTATTATTATCGGGATCGGCTACTTTTCACCATTCTTTGCATTAGTAATGTTGCTGTTGCTAGGAATCGTTGTCTTTTTACTACCGCTATGGTCGGTAATCATCAACGGTGCTCGTCAGGAGCAACAAAAGCAGATGAAGAATCAGCTGTATAGTGACTTAACTGATAATGTTTTGGGTGTGTCGGACTGGATATTTAGTCAACGAGGGCAGGATTATGTGAACCATCACGAGGAATCCGAAGAAGCCTTGCGAGCTGTCAATCGCAAGCTGCAAAGCTTTCAGCGCAAGCGCAACTTCATTTTACAGTTGATGTTTGGTATCATAACGATTGCCTTATTGTTGTGGACGAGCCGACAGTTCCCCGGAAATCATGGGGGAGCAGCAAATTGGATAGCAGCTTTTGTTCTATCCGTCTTTCCATTGATTGATGCCTTTGCGCCATTGCCAGCCGCGGCTCAGGAAACGAACAGCTATCAGGATTCCATCAGAAACTTGAATGGTCTTCCAGAGATTCAGAAAATTGATGATTTGATATCGACTGTTTCAGGTGCTTTGACCTTGAAAATTGACAATGTTCATTATCATTATCCAGAAAGTACCAAGGAAGTTTTATCAGGTATTGAGTTGACACTGAATCCAGGTCAGAAAATGGCGATTTTAGGACGCAGCGGCTCGGGAAAGAGTACGTTGGCTAATTTGATTCGTGGTGATCTGCGAGCAACTGAAGGTGCAATTACGCTGAATGGAGAGGATACGTACAAGTTTGGTGATGATATTAGTAAATATATTGGAGTGATTCACCAAACACCATATTTATTCCATACGACGATCGCGAATAATTTGCGAATCGGGAACGAATCTGCGGATGAAGCTGAGCTTTGGCAGGTGCTGACCCGTGTTGGGTTGAGTGAATTAGTAGAAAGCTTGCCAGAAGGATTAGAAACAATGATAGATGAAGCTGGGTTACGCTTTTCTGGCGGTGAACGGCAGCGTTTAGCGCTAGCTCGGATCCTGTTGCAGGAAGCACCGATCATCTTATTAGACGAACCGACCGTTGGACTCGATCCTGTAACAGAACAGGCCTTGATCAATACATTCTTCCATGAGTTGGAGGGGAAGACCGTTATTTGGATCACCCATCATTTACAAGGAATTGATGCGATGGATCAAGTTATCTTCATTGAAGACGGTCACTTGACAATGCAAGGTACCCCCGCTGAATTAGAATTAACGAATGCTCATTATCGTAAACTAAAGCAAATTGATAAAGGGATTATATAAAAGCAAAGCTTCTCCAGCAAACCGCCGGAGAAGCTTTTTGCCAGTCGGACTTTTCGCAGTTCTGTAAAGTAAGTGAGCAAGAAGAGCAATGCATAGTAAAATCTCGCTCGATGAGGATAGTCCGATGGTATGCGTACGAAAAGTGTATTCCTTATTAACTTTTAGGAGAATGACTGACCATGTCATTTTCTGGTACAATTAACAAAAGTAAAGGTTGGAGGTAGGACATGAAAAAGAGCAAAGTTGTTTTAGCTGCGGGAATTCTGGGTGCAGCTGCCGTTATAGCTAAAAAGAAGCTGATCGATGAGACCATCATTAAACATTTGATTCCTCGACATTGGGATGAGGCAGAAATAAAGGAGCGTTTAAGCGAATTTACTCAAGCATTAGCAACTGGAAATGATATAAATATCAATCCCTTCGTTTTAGGAAAAGAAGTTAAAAAATTCAATCCGTTAAAGGGACAAGAATTAACCTTCCTAGAAGCTCGCTTTATAAATTTATATAAAGTTAAAGGAGATAGTTACAATAATTTACGCGGTTTAGTATCCTACCGTGTTGCTACACCGAAAAAAGAGTACACGTATTTGATTAAAGTTGCTCGTCTAGGTGTTGAGAAGCTGGAGTGGTATATTCAAAAAGTAGTGGAACAGGATCATGGGATAAAATATCCAAATCAATATTTGCTACAGCTGACAGCTGTTCGTTCGAATGAGGAGCTTTGTCAGATCGAAACGGATGCAGGGACAATAACTTTGAGAGTATTTCAGCAGGATGCCCCGAAAGCGGTTAAGAATTGGCGCGGATTAGCAAAACAAGGCTTTTATGACGGCACGCCATTTGCCCGAGTGATCAAAGATTTTGTGATTCAGGGCGGAGCCTTGGACGGTTCTGGTGATGAGGCGCAATCGATTTATGGTGGATACTTTGAGGATGAAGTGGATGAAGGATTGTATCATTTTGATGGGGCAGTTTGTTTAGGCAATCATGGTCCAAACACTAACGGCAATCAGTTTTACATTGTGGAACGGAATCACGTGGATAAGGAACAGTTATATAGAATGAATTTGCCGTTGAAGGTTCGCTCTCATTATGAAGCGGTTGGTGGAATTCCTGAGCTGGATGGTCGATACACTGTTTTTGGTCAAGTCATTGAAGGTATGTCGGTTGTACGGAAGATTGCAAGCCAAGAGAGTGATACTCAAGATGCGCCATTGAAGCCGATCATGATTCGACAAATCACTTTTAAGAAAGCAAGTCAGAGTTGATCTGACTTGCTTTCTTTTGGCTCTATTTTAACTCTTTGTTTTGTGTTTTATCCATCGAGTAGACAATGAATAAAGGATAATTAAACCAATCAAAATGATCATTCGAATGATAGCAGGCGGGCTCCATACCCAAATAACAAATAGGACGAGTAATAGGTAAAGAAAGGTAAGGTAGACCATGTAAAACTCCTTTCCGAAGAAGGCTAGTATGAAGTATCAACTTGTACTGATAACAATATATTTGTTATTTTCAAACATTTACTTATCCGCCAATAATAAAAAATAAGAAGAAAAAAAGTTAAGGAAGACTTAAATTGTCTTCCTTAACTTACTTTATAGTACCACATTTTTGATAGAATTTCAAGATTGTCTTTTTACTAACTATGTGCTATTTAGTCTGTGAAGGAGGCGAACTCAAAGATGACAAAATTTGATTTATCGTTATTTAACTATTTTTTAACTGAACAGACAGAAGAATCACGAACCCAAATTAATCAACAGCTTCTGAAGAATCATAAAAGCTATCAATTATCTGCTGCAGATTTCTCTGAAATCGCTGAAGAGAGGACGCAACTTTTTAAGGAGCATCATCTGATTGATTTTAGCCGGGATAATTCACAGCTAGTAGCAAGTTTCTTAGCTTCAGAACCAATCCTTTACAGAAGTGATTATGTTGAGCATTTATCAGTTTGCCAAGCGATATTTTATTATTTACGAGCGTACCATTCCAGCCAAGTGACGGACCAAGAAATTCTTGAAGAAATCGAGCGACGTTATCGAAAATATGATAGCGATTTAGAAATGCTGCAGGGCTCCTTTGAAGATTTCCCAGAATTGGAGGAAGACGAATGAAAAATGAATTGTTAGATCCAGCGTTTTATCCTTTCTTTATGAAGAAATTACAGGAACGCTTAAGCGGTTCTAGTGTCATGCCGATTGACCAAGCGGAGAGGATTCGGCAGTCAATCGAGTTTGTTCTAGAAAGTGGCGAAGAGGGGGAGTTGCCCGAACGATTTGAACAGGGCAAAGCGAAGTTGAAGGACCGATTAGCTGAGCTTCAGGACATCTATCAGGGAATCGTGGATAATTATCAAAGTTTTGGTATTGAATCACTGGAAGAAAGTCTGAGTGAAATCGGTAATTTTTTTACTAAATACGATATTGAGTATGGTGCAGCTGAAGTTGATCAGGCGTTTTTGGATTATCAGCTTGCTGAGTCTGTTCCAGCAGATTTTCTTGGTATTGATTTTTATGAACGCTACTTACAGAATCTGGCTGCGGAGGTCCTTTTTCTTAAGAGTATTCCAGAGCACCAAATCTATGAATTAATGGACCATTATCAACAAAAACTAGGATTTGATTACCGCAAGGATGTGAACAATTTGTTTGAAATCGCCTTTAGACAGATAATTGGGAAACTATTAGTCGGAAAAAGCGGGATCAACTCACTGTTGCTAAATAGAGTTGAAGCGCAATATGTGTTGGAACGGATTAAAAATCAAACTCATTTTCCTGAGTTAGATCCGCTTTTTCAAAAGAATGATTATTATCGTCGAGTTTTTCTGCAGCTACGAAACAGGGTTCTTCAACTGATAGTGTCTGAGAGCACAGTTCACTTTTTTATCATCACTACTCCTAAGAAGAAGCTATTAGAGTTACCTCCAACAATGTCATCAATCTGTTTTAATCAATTAATGGAAGCCTATTCTGTCGCGGATCAAAAGGGGAAAATCAATCTAATTGCTACAAATATTTCAACCCCAGAAGATCTCGAGGAATACTTAAAAGGTTCCTCTGAATCACCAGAGTTTTATAAAAGTCTTTTTAAAGCGTTTGACAAGAACTTTATAAAGATTCTTTTGCTGGCTATAATGAATAATTATGGATGTAAAACATATGAGGATATCGTTGATACGACAGCTCCTGACACACTTTTAAATTTTTTAAAAGATTATATAAAAACTTTGGTTTCGAAGCAACGTTTCGAGCTTTTTACCACAATCGAAGAGTATCAATTAGTTCCTAACGATTTTTCGTAATATATAAAAATACGCTGCTAGTTAATGATTTTCCTAATTATTTGCTCGACCAGATTTGTCTGCTCAAAAGAAAGTTATGAAAATATTGTCGGAAATCCCATTATTAATAGATTTTGCCAGATTATTATAATATCGATAGTTATTTTACGAGCGGGATTTAAGAAGAAAGCCCGATTTTCCGTTAATTTGTAGGCAAATAGCAAACAGCTTTTTGCTTAGGAGGAACGGAACATGAGTAGCTATATAAAATTTATGATAATCGCTGCGCTTTTTATTTCTACCGGCGCTGCATCTGTATTTGGTCAATCTCAGGAAAGCTCACCAAGTACAACGGATCAAAAGACATCAGAGCAATCTACAAGTAAAGAAGCCAGCACCTCTTCGGAGAATTCAACGATAAAATCGTCTGAAGTATCATCTGAAGAATCGAGCAGTCAGACAACAACCAGCAGCACAGCTGCCGTTGAAAGTGAACCAGCTGTTCAAGACAGTGATGAAACACCGGTGGTAAACAGCGCGGAAGAACCTGAACCAGCAACTGTTGAATCGACTAATGAATCAGCTGTGATAAATAGTCGGCCGGCACCGACTGTCAATGAAGCTGAGCCAACGAAGGAAACAGCCGCACCAGTCGAGACGCAAAATGCAGCAAACCCTGAACCAACAACAATGCAGGCTAGTCAAATGAAGATCAATGGTCAATTCATTACCTATTTAAATGCTGGCCAAAGTAACGGGCAAGCGATCATTGATGCCAACCCAAATCAAGTCGCAACATGGGGTGGAGCTTCTGTCCAATCAGGAAATGATGGATCTAATACTCATTTTATTGGGCATAACCCTGGAATTTTCAACGTACTATTCTCATTAGGAAATGGTGCGACTATCGATGTTTCTGATAGTGGTAACAATGTAACCTCATATACAGTTTCCCAAATCGTCACTGTTGATGACTCTGGCATGGCGGCGGATGGTACCGACTATTGGGATCAGATTACAGGTACTGGCGGTGGAGAACGCATTACTTTGCAGACATGTATTAATGATGATTACAACCTGATTGTCTTTGCGAACAAATAAACACGAAAGAGCAGTGCCGTATACAGCGGCACTGCTCTTATTTGTTCATTACTTGTTGAGAAAAATAGATTTCCTGGGCGGTTCTCATTTTGATATTGCCGAGTTGTTTTAAATGTCGACGTGACTCATTTTTTTGAATCTTGACAATAAAGTTCAGAAGATTCTCACGATCAGAAGCTGAGAAGAAGTTATTTACGATCAGAACGTTCTCATTTTCGTAGCCTTGGATTGGATTATTGCTAAGCACGATATCGTACGAAGCAAAATTCTTGAAATCTTCTGGTCCGGTGGAAATCACTGGCTCATTGAAAGTGTCGACAACAATGCGTTTATTGTAGTTAGCGATCAAGAAGTCCCGTAACATTTCTGCATGCCTTCGTCCGAGATCGCTGACGACTAGGATGTTTACCTTACGCCGCAGTTTTTCTAATTGAATCGGCAAATGGGTCCATTCCTTCATCAATAGGAAAAAGATACTGTTTAAACGAATATCCGTCCACAGCTCTGGTGATTTTTTCTCGATATCCTGCAAATGAATCTTTACTAAGGTTGAGAAGATAGGGTAGACTAGCTGGATCTCGCGCGCGAATTTCTGATGTTTATCAAACAGCATCGTCTGACGATAAGGATAGAAATTATACTCGACATACCAAGACATCATTTCTTGGATGATTTTGCGTTTATCTTCTCGATCCAATGGAAATTCGATTGCCTGAGAGACATTTTTTAAAAAGGTCTCGATTTTTCCATTGATTCGCACAATCTGTTCGGGATTATCCCAATTATAAAATTCATGGAAAACTGTTCGACTAACTTCTTTGTACCATTGCTTCGGTAGTGTGAAATCCGTTTTTGCTAAAAGATGCTCAGCAAAGGGGCGACTAAAGTCTAAAACCTTATCAATCGTATCATCTTCTTCCGCATAAACGTTTTCTGGCAAATAAAACCCTTGATACATTCGGTTTAGCGTTACCATGAACAGATAAGCAGCTTCTTGAATCTCCCGATCATCCAAAGCAACATCAAAGTCGGTTGATGTTCGCATGATAAAACAGGTCGTTTCTTCATGGTCTAAAGTGAAGGGCCACTCATTGACTCCATAGGCCTCAGTAAAGTATTGTTGGTAAAAGAAGCGTACCCAGCGTTCATCTGGACCAATGATCCTAAATGGAGATCGTTCAAGCTGCAGTCCGCGCCGCTCCAAAAATTCTTCCAACGCATTGACCATGCGGTAAAAGGATGCCTCGCTCATAAACAGCTCATTGATCCAATAATCCGCATCCTGATTAGATTCATAGAGCATCTTCTCTACAAATTGAAATTCCAAAGATTCATGATAGATTTGACCGTAAACATTTCCCAGCTTATTTGAGGTAATGTTGTTCAATCGTACGCCTTGGAATTTTGAATATTCGATGTAAATATAGTCACCCCAAAATTCATTGATAAAATCAATGTCAGATAAAAGTGTTTTGACCGAGCAATCAACTGTTCTAGCTGCTTCTTTGATATCACACCAAGAGGGCAACTGGTCTAAAAATTCCACGAATTGAATGCGTCGATAGGTAGAGGAGTTTAGTAATTGTTTCATAGCGCACTCCTTTCAAAATAATAGTAGTTATCATTATAATTTTACCGATTTTCTTAAAAAAAAGCGAGCTATTTAGTTACACTGAGCAATAAAACCTTCTGAAATAATGATTAAAGTGAGTATTTTCCCATTATAGCCTATGGTATGATAGGAAAAAATGGAGGGATTAAATAATCGTGATCAAATTAGAAAAAGTAACTTCACCAACATTCGATGAAAATGTGGTGCCGGTTCAACTGACTGATGAAACAATGACGGCACGTAAGAACAATTTATTAACAAAAATGCAGCAAGAAAATTATGATGCTGTGGCTATTTACGCGGACTTAGAGCACGGCGGTAATTTTGAATATTTCACTGGTTTCGTTCCCCGCTTTGAGGAGGCGCTATTAGTTATTCACCAAAATGGCGAAGCGTATTTAGTATTAGGTAATGAAAACTTAAATAAGGTACCTTTTGCCCGGATCGAAGCAAAGGCCGTTCACATGCCGCATTTTTCATTGCCAAACCAACCAATGGAAACTAGCTTGAGTGTACCGGATATTTTAAAGCAAACTCGACTAGATAAGGCTAAAACAGTTGGACTGATTGGCTGGAAAAACTTTACTAGTCAGCAAGAAGACAATCGCACGCTTTATGATTTGCCATACTTTTTAGTGGATGGGCTGAAACAAGCAGCACCAGCAGCGATTTTAAAAAACGCTACCTACTTAATGATCGGAGAAAAAGGCCTGCGCACGACAAATAATGTCAATGAGATCGCGCATTATGAGTTCGGCGCTATGGTGGCGGGAAACTGTATGTTGAATGCTATGGATCAGCTGGAGCTGGGAAAAAGTGAAATGGAAGTCGGCGCTTACTTGAATGATCTCGGACAAACTCCGAGTGTAGTGACGATTATGGCGACAGGAGCACGTTTTGAAAAAGCCAATCTTTATCCTACTGGCAAGAAAATTCAGCTGGGTGATCGGATATCTATGACATGCGGCTACAAAGGTGGCCTTCAAAGTCGCGGCGGTTATGCGGTGAATACGAAAGAGGAGCTTCCTGAAGCTGAGCAGGATTATCTGGATCGTGTGGCGAAGCCTTATTTCAATGCTGTGAAAACATGGTTCGAAACCATTGCTGTTGGAATGAACGGAGCTGATCTTTACAATATAATTGAAGAGGTCTTACCGAAGGAACAATACGGCTGGCATCTGAACCCGGGGCATCTATGTGCTGATGAAGAATGGTTAGCCTCTCCTGTTTATCCTAGTTCACGCGAAACAATTAAGAGCGGTATGATTTTTCAGTTTGATGTTATTCCCTCAGTTCCTGGTTATTCCGGAGCTAGCTGTGAAGGCGGGATAGTTATTGCTGATGAACAGCTGCGGAAAACAATCCAGACTGATTGTCCAGAAATGTGGGTACGAATGCAGGCGCGCCGCAGCTATTTAATAGAAGAAATCGGTATTGCTTTGAGTGAAGAAGTGTTGCCGATGTGTAATGCTACAGCTTATTATCGTCCATTCTTTTTAAATAAGAAAGCAGCACTAACAGCTAAATAGATATAATCCAATCAAACACTTAAAGGAGCAATTCTTTGAGTGTTTTTTGGTTTCTTTTTCAGAGATTCGAAAGAAGGAAATTCTGGATGTCGCAGATAAATTATTCACTCGAAAGATTTTTTTATATGAAGTAGTTTAGTATAAACACAATACTGGATATACATACTTTAGTAAATATGGATCGAAATAAACTGGAGGATTTCGCCGTGTCTCATCGGAATGTAACAGCTTGGCAAGTGCTAAATTCACTGAATGCCAATAATAGTAAATTGTTCATCGCAAGAGATTCTATGACTAATAGTTTATAGAATACTAGTTTTTCAGTTTAAATTGAAAAAATTGCTAGAAGAGAAGACTATTCCTGTCATGAAGCAGGGCATTAAGAGTAAGGTGGTGATGAATCGACGCCCTCCTGATGAAATTGATTTGAAGCAAGTACAGCAGGAGTACTAAAAAGAAATAGTTAGCTCTGAGCTTTCGCTTGTCCCTTCCTCATGATATGCTTGATTATGAGGGGAGGGCAGCCTATGATCGAAAGCAGATTATTACAAATTCTTTTTATCCTATTAGAAGCCGGCTCTGCGACTGCGCCCGATCTGGCTGAGAAATTTGAAGTGTCAGCCCGCACGATTTATCGCGACGTAGACGCTTTAAGTGCTGCCGGTATCCCGGTCTATGCCGTTCGAGGAAAAGGCGGCGGTATCTTTATTCAAGAGAACTACGTCTTAGACAAAGCCGTGTTTTCAGATGAGGAACAAGAAGAAATCCTGATTGCGCTGCAAAACTTCAATCTCACCGATGGCACTCTCAGCAGTTCATTGGTTTCTAAGCTCAACACCTTGTTTAAAAAAGAAAGTCTGGATTGGCTAGAGATCGACTTTTCTGATTGGACCGGTCTGCGCACCCAATTTTTCGATACGCTTCAGCGTGCCATTATTAGTAGAAAAGTCATTCGAGTGAAGTATCTCAGCAGTAAGGGACAATTTACTGAGCGAGAACTTGAACCTCTAAAACTTGTTTTCCGCAATAAAGCATGGTATCTCTATGCTTTTTGTCGTGTCAGAGCAGATTTTCGACTTTTCAAAATCGCTAGGATGCGTGATTTACAGATTTTATCGGAAGACTTCGTTCGAGAAACACCGAAGAAAGTGTTCTCAGAAACAGAAGCATCATCGCAAAAAAAAGTTGAGCTGACGCTTCTATTCGATCAGGGGGTCGCCTATCGAGTGCAAGAAGAGTTCAATAATATCGTGGAAAACGAGGATGGCAGTTTGCTCGCTTTCGTAAGATTTCCTGACGATGAAACGACAGTGAATTACTTGTTTTCGTTTGGTGACCATTTAGAAGTTTTAGAACCCAGGGAGTACCGTGAAAAAATGGCTAATCGAATTGAAAATTTGAGAAGGAAATACAAAACTTGACATCGGGTTACAAGTTTCACTTGTTAAACTTAGGAAAAAAGGAGACGTTTTTAATGAAACCAATTTTAAAGGACCAATCAGAATTTCCGACTATTGAGAATTTAGCAAAGCATTTATCCATTGAAGATTTAACACTTTACCAGCAACTATTAGATGAAATCCATAAATTTTCCTACAAAGAGGATTGGAATTACTATAAGGACGGAAATAATTGGTTAAGTAAAATACTCTTTAAAAAGAAAAATCTTGGCTGGATCTCGGTTTGGGAGACTGGTATCAAAGTAAGTGTTTTCTTTGGTGAAAGAATTTGGCCGCAGCTTGTAGCTCATGAGCTGTTTAACAAACTTGAAGCTAACGGTGCATCGATTGACAAAACAGGGAAGCTTAACGCAGTTTTGGTTCCTATTAAAGATGAAGAAAGTTTACAAACTGCTATCGAGTTAGTTAATTTAAAAAAATCCATCAAATAAATAATCAAAAATCTCATAGTGTAAAGTTGTCCATGGAGAAAAATTGGAACAAGGGTGCTTTTGTTGCGAGATTGGTTCGATTCTATTTGAGAGAAGTGAGGCTAATTTCACTATAGATGCAGAAAATGAAACGTTGGAAGGTCCTCAGAGATTACAGAAAATTACAGAAAGTTATAAGATTTAGATATAGAAACAAAAATTCTTTATGGTTAACAAAATCTATTTAACCCAAAACTAAATGATTTTTCTGCCTGTCATTTATAAAAGAAAAGAAAGACAATCCAAATTTAATTTATAGCGAATTTTAAAATGAACTTAGCCACTTCATAAAATAAAAAAACGTCATTGCCCAATTTCATGTATTATTGAAGTTCCTACACAATCAATAAAGGATGAAATGACAATGACGCAAAATGAGAATACCACATTTTTACGCAAAGGCAAACACCTTAATTTTGAAGAGCGAAATAAAATTGAAGCCTGGAAACAATTAGACGAACCACTTTCGAATCGAGCGATCGCCAAACTACTTGATCGTGCTCCTCAAACCATTCATAGCGAAGTAAAAGATGGTACGGTTCGCCAAATCAGGCGGCAAGTTCAAAACAGTAAAACCTACGAATATGAATCGTTTGTTTATTCCGCAGATGCTGGTCAAGCCGCTTACGAAAATGCCCGAACGAATTCCCGCAAACAAATGAAGTGGGTTGCTTTACCGAATTTCATGGCGTATGCCGATCATCAAATGAAGAAAGAAAAGCAATCACCAGATGTCGTTGTTGGTCGTGCAAAGAAACTAGGATTGTTTCCTAACGAAAAGATCCCTTGTACCACAACCCTATACAACTATATTGATCTCGGTTTGATGGAAACGAAGAACATTGATCTCCACCTCAAAGTTCGACGGAAGACCAATAAGCCAAAAAGCAGACGAAACAAAAAAATTCTAGGTGATTTAATTGAAAAACGTCCAGATATTGTCGATACACGTGAGCGATTCGGCGATTGGGAAATCGATACGGTAAACGGTCTGCGCGTTGGCAAAGACCAAGCATTGCTTACTTTGACCGAACGTAAAACACGCTACGAAGTGATGATCAAAATCGATGGAAAAGCAACTGATCCAGTTGATCGTGCACTGACCGCTTTAAAAGAAGCAGCGGGCAACAATTTCAAAGTGCTTTTCAAAACGATTACTTCAGATAATGGTGCTGAATTCGCTGATCTATCCACACTTCTTAAAGATATTACAGAAGTTTATTTCACCCATCCCTATTCTTCATGGGAACGAGGGACCAACGAAAATCATAATGGAATGATTCGCCGTTTTATACCGAAAGGAACACGCATGGAAGATGTAGCGTTGACCACCATTCGTCGTGTACAGGATTGGATGAACAATTTGCCGAGAAGAATATTGGGGTACGCCACTCCGCGTGAGTGTTTATTGAATGAGCTATCAGAGTTATCCTTAGCCGCTAGATAACCAACAAAAACTAAATAACCAATGAATTTCAATAAGTGGCTAACTTGCACTTGAAATTTGGGAAATTTAATTTATAGAAGCTTTTCGATGACAACTGTCGAAGAGCTTTTTTCTTTTTGCATAATGATTATTGGCGATAAAGGAGGACCCAAGAGACAATTTAAGGTTTGAGAAAAATGTTAGTTTTTCTCAAACCTTAAAAGAAGTAAAATGAAAGAGGCTTTTAAATCAAGAATCTTGTCATAGCAACTATAAAGCATTCTTTTGAATCTGTTCGTACACAAAAAATATTTTTTAGAATTGATCTGGAAATTTTTTAACATGAATGATGATGAATCAAAAGAAGAACTCATTTTGAATCAGCAAGCAGCAACAATTACGAACAAGACTTAAGCGAATGATCTGAAACGGCTTCATGAATGAATTGTATGATCCAGTGTGCATCAATTGATCACCAGACGACGATTGACAGTGATTTTAAACGAAAAAGGTCTATAAGATATCACAAGTGATTATTAGAATTCATTTTAGCGATAGCGACAGGCTTTTTCAGTCAATGGATGATGCGTCTAATGAGACAACTAGAGTTTTACAAAGCTATTGATTGCTGAAGAAGCCGCAGGTTAAGAAATCATGTTTTCGTAACAATATCTATTTTCCCGAAAGCATAATTTTTAGGACATTGTAAATCGTAAAAAGCGGCATTTTCAACGATCATTAGAGATACTGAAAAATATTTCTATCGATCCAAAAATATGTTAATCGCATTAATTCGTTTTAATTATGCAAGAAATTACAATTCGTTGGTATCAAGCGTATCCGTTGCTGCATCAATGGTTTTGTTTATCGTTTAGCCGGATTTATGATTGTTCAAATGACTTTTTCTAGCTAAAATACTGATTTTCAATATGTATATAAATTTGATTCAAAATTTTTTAAGTGCAACCCTCTTCTTTAATTTATTTGATACATAGTTATTTAACGACTGGAATAACTATTGTTACGCTTTATAGAAAGAACCATTTTTCAGTAATTTAAGACGATTTATTGGTTTATCCCCTTTCTTATACATTTCTATAAGACGTTATTTTATAATTGACAAAAAGGTATATACCAATTATAATGGATTTAGAGGGTTCGTTCCCTCTCCTACTTCAAAATGAAAGGACTGAATCGAAATGAGTCGAGAAATACTAAAAGAACGCTACGAAAAGGAATTTGAAAAATTACCGGATTTTATCCAAAAGTATTTGCTTTACTTGGAGGCAATCCCCCGTTCGACTAATACACTCTATGAATACTCAAAGGAATATCGGCGATTCCTCTCCTGGCTCTCCTCAGAACGCATCATTCAAGTGGATGATATTTCAGAGATCCGGCTGGAAGATTTTGAAAGACTAAACAAAGATAAGATTGTTCTATATAAGTCCTTTTTAAATCAATCACCGAAACGAACCTTTGAAGGAAAAAATGAAAATGATGTCGCTCAATCCCCTTTAGTTGAAAGAAATACCCATCGTCTGAAAGTTACTGTTCAACGCAGTATTACTGCCCTGCGTTCCCTTTTCAAATATCTAGCAAATGAAGAAGTCGAGGAGTTTGATGAACAAACGGGTGAATATATCATTCGGCCGATGCTAAGAAGAAATATTATGGTCAATATCGAAAATGGTGGTGTCGATGCTTCTGATGCCGTTCGAAAAGATAAAATTGAAAAAATGCTTTATTTGGATTCTGATGCGATCGACTTTGTTGAATTTGTCTATGAGGGCTATGGCAACAATCTGACCTCCCGTCAAGCAAAAACCGCGTATGAAAAAAATCGCATTCGAGACACCGCGATCCTCGCCTTGTTCCTAGGATCAGGTATTCGTCTATCGGAATTGGTCAATACAAATGTCAGTGATCTTAACTATGATGGATTGTATGTTCAAGTTCAGCGTAAAGGCGATACATTAGATCATGCGATGATTTCCCCTATTTTTATCGATTACATTCAGGAATATATTGATCAGCGGAAGGTTTTATATAATGCGGATGACTCGGTGCCGGCTTTGTTTTTAACGAAGCACAAGAATGTTGCCAAACGGATGGAGGGCGGATCAATCGAAAAAATGATCGACAAATACTCCACTGCTTTTGGTAAACGAACGACTCCACATAAGCTGCGGCACAGCGTTGGAACGATGGCTTTCAGAAAGACGAAAAACTTGAAAACTGTTAGCGAAATCTTAGGTCAACGCGGAACCTCAGCGACAGAAATCTATACCCATATCGTCAAAAAGGAAAAACGCTCCGTGATCGATGATTTGTGGACGTAATAAAACAGAAAAGCAGAGATCAATCTCACTAATATGTAGATTGATCTCTGCTTTCTTTTTATTTCTCTGGAGTAATATAGGGAACGATTGGTGCGGTTGCTCCTATTGAGCTTAGAGTATCCTTAAAATAAACATTCTTACTTATGCATATTTTTGAATGCGGCTGTTTGTTCACGAATGCCTTTTTCTGCCGCAAAGCGTTCAATACTTGATGCGCCAAAGAATCCGTCAATTCCCTCAGTTTTTTCGATCACGTATTGAGCATCTTCAGGTTCTGCAATTGGACCACCGTGACAGATTACTAAGATATCAGGGTTTACTTCTCTTCCAGCCTTAATAATAGCTTCGATCTTTTCAACACAGTCATCTAAGGTTAAGGCAGTTTTTGCACCAATCGTTCCCTTGGTCGTTAATCCCATATGGGCTACTAAGATATCAGCACCGGCTTCCGCCATTTTTTTTGCTTGTTCAGGGTCGAAAACATAAGGTGTCGTAAGCATGTCCAAATGATGGGCTTTTCTGATCATGTCTACTTCTAAATCATAGCCCATGCCTGTTTCTTCAAGGTTCTGTCTGAACACGCCGTCGATTAATCCCACTGTTGGGAAATTTTGGACACCGCTAAAGCCTTGCTCTTTCAACTGCTTTAAATAGATTTCCATCACTCGAAATGGATCGGTCCCGCAAACACCAGCAAGTACAGGCGTTTCTTTTACTACAGGCAAGACTTCTTGCCCCATCTCAACAACGATTTGATTAGCATCTCCGTAAGAAAGAAGTCCTGCCAATGATCCTCTTCCAGCCATCCGATATCTGCCAGAATTGTAAATAATCAGCATATCTGCTCCGCCAGCTTCGCTACTCTTAGCCGTGATCCCAGTTCCGGCGCCGACACCGACAAGTACATCTCCTTTGTTGATTTTTTCTTTAAAGTTTGCGACGATTTCTTTTCTAGTTAGCTTATTCATTCTTTATTTCTCCTTTTTAGTCATAAGATTTATTAGTTGTTGAGCTGAAAATTCCGCGAAATCCTTGTCGTTGATCGCTATTTCTTTGTCGATCACGGTTACTTTTTGATTGGTTAAATTTTCTTTGATTGTGTTGATCAAAGCCGCATCTGCTTCTGGATCATAGAAAGGGCCATCTTTCACATCAATAGCTGAAAAACCAGCCTTTGGAATCATTAAAATCGTGTCTGTTTTTGCTAGGTTCAATTTTTCGGCGATTATTTTACCCAGTTTTTTATTTTCCTCAATTGTTGTTCTCATTAGGGTCACAGTCGGGTTATGCTTGTAAAATTCTCTATCCTTGAACTTCTCTGGAACAGTATCGAAGGGACCGAAATTAACCATATCCATCGCACCTAAGGAAACAACCTGAGGAATTTCGGCTAAAGCAGCCGCTTCCAATCGTTTTTCACCAGCGTTCAAAATGCCGCCCACTAATTGATCTGCCCATTCAGTAGTTGTTAAATCAAGAACTCCTTTAAAATAGCCATCAGATACCAACGATTCCATCGTTCTCCCGCCAATACCGGTCGCATGAAAGACTAATACTTCATACCCATTCTCTTCAAGATATTCTCTGGCGAAGTTAACTGCTGGTGTAGTGACACCAAACATGGTCGCTGCAATTAAAGGTCGTTCATCTGTTTCGTCTTCAAAGCGATAATTCAACAAACCAGCCATGGCCGACACAGCATTTCCAAAGATCCGTTTAGAAATCTTGTTCAAGCCGGAGACATCTACAATTGAGGGCATCATCATGATGTCACTGGTTCCAATATAAACACTAGTATCGCCTGAAGCCACCGTTGAGACAATCAGTTTTGGAATTCCAATCGGTAATTGCCGCATTCCCGGAGCTACTAAAGAAGTTCCTCCCGTACCACCAAATGATAGAACGCCATCAAATAATCCCTTTGCGAAAAGCTTAGGTAATAGGCTCTCCAATCCTTTTGACAAGATATCGGTGGCATACGCCCGATCGTTTCGTTCCTGAATTTTCTGGATATTCTCATTCACTTGTTCTGCAATTTCTGCTACATCAACATCAGGTGTAAATGTTGGTTCAAAAACGCCAGTGTGGATAGTGAAGACGTTCAAATTAAGCGTTTCAAGAAGTCCTTTGATATATTGATACTCCGCGCCTTTTGAATCAAAAGTTCCGACTAATGCAACTGTTTTCAATCGTTTGTACCTCCTTATTAAACTTTTTGATTACAAAGTAATTATAGCTGTGCAAACAACCGGTGAAAACGTTTTATCCGCTTAAGAAATAGTGTCTATATTCGATTCTCTGTATTTCTTTGGTGATTTCTTCATGTACTTCTTAAATATCTTGTTAAACTGTGCATAATCTGGGTAGCCGACTAATTGTGCAATCTCAACGAGCCGCAAATCAGTTGATTTCATCAGTTCAATCGCTTTATTTAAGCGAAATTTGATCAGATACTCAGTAAAGCTAATTCCTGTTTTCTTTTTAAAGAGATCACTCAGGTAGCTGGAGGATAAGTTGGTGAACTCGGCAAGGTCACTGATAAAAATATTGGTGGAATAGTTTTCGTGAATGTATTTTTTGACAAACTCTACATAATCATAGTATTTTTCAACGCCTTCTAGAATTTGAATGGTCAGATTGTCATGTTCTGTATGGGCAGCATCTTTAAAGGATTTGATTTGGGTTGAAAGAATTTGCTCAGAATTTATCCGCTCAAATGTTGAACCGCCGATATATCCGCTAATTTCTGGAAACTTATTATAGACGTACCTGACTTCGGTCAAATCATTGATCGGACCACCGTATACCGTAATAATACTAGTGGACTTTCTTTTTTTTAAGAATGTACATATTTCTTGGATTGTAGCAAGCATCGCTTCAAAAGAACGCATCTTTTTAGCACCAAGATTTCCTCCCTCTGTCAGACCTAGATGAATACATAATACATCTGGTCTCACCCGATCCATTTGTTCTGCTTCGTTAGTATTTGTAACAAATCCCATGGTAAATAGACCTGCTTTTTTCGCTTTTTCAATGAAGTCTACTTCTTGAGAGTATTTAATGTTCTCTTCCTCTAATGCTTCTCTGAACTGTCCATCAATCAGGCAAATAGTCGGATAGTTCACAACACCAGCGAAATTATATTCTCGAATATGTTCGATCAGTTCGTTCGAATTCATCAATGGATCGGTGGTATTCACTCCAAATAAGACTGGATAATCCTCGAGGATCGGCAAGAGCTCCCTGATGGAAAAATTTTCTACTAAGTCATTGCTATTGGCAAATGGTAGATAACCGGCTAATGAGCTTCTGCCCATCTGTCTGAATTTCCCCGAATTTAGCGCTAAAATGAAGTCTGCCCCACCTTCTTTAGCGTTGATCGCACTCATTCCTGTAGCTGTAGCAACGCCTAGAAGAAACTTTCCTTCATAAATTTGTCGTTTTAACTTTTTCAGAATTACTTCTCTATTCATCTATTTATCACACTTTCACTAGTTACTAGCATCGATTTTTATAACTCTATGCTAACACTGTGGCATTCAAGTTGCGATATAAAAAGCCGAACGCTGTAAAACTATCCATAATGATAGTCATACAGTCATTCGGCTTAACGTTTTTCACTATTTCATAATATCGTAGACTTCTTTTGACAGCCTTGAGATTGTTTCGTAGTTAGAGTTGTTGGTCATTACACTAATAATATAAGGTTTATTCGTGTAGACGATGCCGCAATCGTGGGCGTAGCCGTACAGATCACCAATTTTGTGAGCGACACGAACGGGTAGATATTTTGGCAGACGTTGTTTATCATAGGTTGTGTTAGACAGGTAATTTAGAACGTTTCCACCATTATGATACATTTCCTTCAATAGTAAGGAGTTTTCACGTGCAGTGACGTAACGGATACCATCCCAGCGACGACCGATCACTCGACTGATCTCATTTCTCATCTTTTGATCGTATTTGTTAGCCCCATAATACCCTAAGAAATTAGCGCCTTGATTGTCGGAATATTTGCAGGTCCAATCCATGATCGTATAGAGGCTGTATTGATTTCCCAATCTCTTTGTTTGAAGAATTCCAGCCCCGCCGCGCATATAGGAATAAGTCATGCGATTGATCTGATCGGTGTAGGTATAGAGCTTATTAGGGTTCAATTTCTTCTCGTTGATCATTTTTTGTGTGTAGTATAAAACAGGCAGCTTTCCAGTGCTAGCCCCCATGAAGGTTTTGCTGCCGTTGATTTGAGCAGTTTCGCCATCAATCAAACTAGTGACATAGATGCCATAATTCCCAGATCGATACTTTCGATTGAGCAGATCCTGAACTCTTTTAATTTTGCTTTTGGTGGAAGCCTCAACTCTGGTTGCACTAGAATTAATATAGCCATACCATTTTCCGTTGCCGTCATATAGCGAAAGATAGCGTGAGCCGTTGAAATGCTGATAATAGCCCTGTGCAGTAAACAGCTTGCTGCGGTAGCTGTTGCTCTTCGCTTTGGGTGTCCAATTAAAGCTGCCCCAAAGATCCCAATTTTGTTTGGTCAGAATCACCTTTTGTCCGCCTTTTTGCCAGATTCCTTGTTTTCCACCAGCTACCTTAACACCTGTCGCATTGATGTACCCCTGCCATTTGTTCTTATTGTCGTACAAGCTGTAATAGGTCGAACCGTTGTAATGCCGATATTGGCCTTGTGCGTGATAGGTTTTTCCGTATAAAGCAGAGCTGCCTTGTTTTTTCTTCCAGGAAAAGTTGTCCCAGACGGTATAGTTTTTGGTCGTGACAGTGATATATTTGTTGAAGCTTTGCCAGATGCCCTGCTGAGCATTGGTGATCTTCGTTCCAGTATCATTGATGTAGCCGATCCAGTTGTTTTTACTATCGTACAAGCTCAAATAGGTCGAACCATTATAATGAAGATAACGCCCTTTTGCGCAATAAGTTCTGCCGAAAACAGATTTCGAGGTGCGTCTTGGATTCCAGCTGAAACTGTTCCATATAGTGTAGTCATTTCTGGAAATCGTCGCATAGCGGTTGTATGTCTGATAGTTCCCTTGCGGTCCGCCTGCATAGGCGACCATCGGCTCTTCGATATAACCGACCCAAGCTTCTTTATTGTTCTTTCTTTCGTATACGCTGAGGTAATTTTTGCCATTGGCATGATAGTAGATTCCCTTAGCAAGCAAGGTTCGATTTAGGAAGCCTTTGTTATCTTTTTTACCTGTAAAAGCAAAGCTAGTCCAAATAACGGTCTGATTTCCTTTTAGATTCAGGTAGCGTCCATGATTGCGATAGTCCCCTTGAGCCGCGGTGATTTTACTATCTTTTTGCGGCAGCCAACCGAGAATCTGTCCTTTTGAATTGGCTACCTGAAAATAGGCGGTTCCATTGAAGTGCTGAGCAGTAGCTTTGATGGTAAGTGTTGCTTTTAAATAATTTGCTGCCGATAGTGTTTGCGAACCATCGCCATTTTGCAAGATTGAAGCTTTACTATTAGTGATGATTAAGTAGCCGTTTTTTACGGTTGGGATACCGAAAGCATCATTGGCAATCGAACCAGCATTGATTTTCCCATAAAAAAGCTTACCATTAGAAAATTGGAATTCCAGAACTTCCCCATTTTCCGTTTCTTGACTGCGGATGATTTTTACTGTAGTACCTTTTTTAATGCTATTAGTCGGCTTCGTCATTTCCGGATCCGTAAAAAGCTTAGTCGGATCAGTAATCGTGAAATACTCAGTTCTTGCCACCCACACAGGTGGAGGTGCCGTTTCTGAAGAAGAAGTTTCTGTTGTCGAATCACTTGTGTTTTGTTCTTGTAAGCCGGTTGTTGTGTCATTAGTATGAGACGATGGCGGTTCTTCGTTTCTAATCTGATCTGAATTATTTAATGAACCATCATAAGTGCTTTCTGCGGTATTCTCAGTTGAAGCGGAATTATTCGATGAATGTACTGTAGTTTCAGCGGTTCTACCTGCAATCAGCCCACTACTCGATTCTGTTTCCGCGATGACTTGCGGAGTAAATAAGAGATTTACCAACAACCCCAAAATAATTAAGTGCCCCTTTTTCATTCCAACCCCTCCAGATAAAACTTTATTTATTATTATTATCACCTATAACAAGAAATCAAGCTAGAGGAAAAGTAAATATAATTTTTAAATGGCTATCATTTCTGCATAAAAAAGGTATGCAATGTTATAAATCACATTACATACCTGAATAATTTTTTTGTGTTTATCCTAATAAATTGAAATAATGTTGACGTTTTACATATTTACGATTATCAATATCGTAATCCAGCTCTTTATCAGCACCAGATAACGTAGGATCATTATTCAATAGTTCTCGGACTAACGCCCACTCGTCTAGCTCCATCTCGAATTCCAACCATTATTGTTCACCTCAATTGTTTACTAAAAAACAACTTGAAATTCTTCACTCGTCAACTATGTTCAGCGACAAATTGTATGATCGCTGCTGCAACTTCTTCCATATTCGTACCAATCGCTGGATGTCCCGGATTCTCAAACAGTTGGAACCGTGCATGCGGGACTTCATCGACGATCGATTGATATTCCTCTTTGATATTCGAACGAATCATGCCATCATTAATAGTTCCTGTTAGCAGTAAAGGACATTTTAATGTTTTTAAAGAATCAAAAAATAAACCTTTCTCTGATCGAATTAGGCGAAGCAGCGAATCGGTATCCTTTTTAACAATCGATTCCCAATCATCACCGAGATACCACTGATAGATCACAGCGGTTTCCGGATTTGCTGCGACAGCTTTTCGTTCGGCCAATAGCTCATCTCCAAAGCCTTCGTGAAGCGAGCGTCCATCGAAACTATCGGCTGTGACAGTAGCGATTAAGTCCGGTCGTAATAATGCCGCATTGATCGCAGCCCAGGCACCGCCGCTGGTTCCAACCAAATCAACTCTTCCAAGTTGAAGATGATCTAGTAACGCAACTGTCTGGCGAGCTTCGTCCTTCCATAGCTCTGTTGGGAATTCCGCTAAGCGATCGGACTGACCGTAGCCTAAGAAATCAATCAAGAGGATTTGAAAATCTGAATACAGATGCAGCATTGGCGAGAAAAACTTCGATGAAGAGGTATTGCCATGTAGGAATAGCAGCGGTTTGCCCTCTCCTATTTTTTCATAATAAATTTGTTTGTCGTGGTAATTGAAGAAACTCATACAGAACCCTCCTGTAGGTAAAAAGACGATCAAAGGTTGGATTAATTTCGTTACCCCGCCATTTGATCGCCATTCTTGTTTGTTTTAACTATATTGATAAATAAATTGGTTGATTGTTTCTGCTACTTCTTCGGAGCTTGACTCGATCGCTGGATGTCCAGGCTTATCAAATATCTTGAAGTGTCCGTGAATGACTTCGCCGACAATCGCTTGGTATTCTCTTTCGATATTCGGACGAATCGTGTCATCTTTTTTGGTTGCTGTTAAAAGTAAAGGAGCTTGAAGAAATTGCAGGGAATCGAAGAATAATTCTCGTCTAGAAATACTTAAACGCCACATGGAATCCGTATCGCGTTTAACCACATCTTTCCAATCATCACCAATACACCAGTGGTAAAACTCAGAGGATTCAGGGTCTTCCATCGTAAAAGAACGCTCTGCCAATATTTCTTCATCATAATCATCTGGCAGTGTTCGACCATGGAAGCTATCCGCCGTGACTGTAGCAATTAGGTCTGGTCTAAGAAATGCTGCATTTATCGCTACCCAAGCGCCACCGCTGGTTCCAACTAAGTTTGCCTCAGCGATGTCCAAATGCTCCAGCAAGGCAATCGTTTGACGTGCTTCATCCTTCCAAAGTTCTGTCGGGAATTTTTCCAAGCGATCTGATCGGCCATAGCCCAAGAAATCAATCAAAATTACCTGAAAATCCTTGTAAAGGGGCAACATGGGTTTAAATAACTTTGACGACGAGGTATTGCCATGCAAAAAAACGAGTGGCTTTCCTTCTCCGATTGTTTCGTAAAAGACATTCTTTCCATTATAGCTAAAGAAACACACTACAATCCCTCCTTAGAACTTAATACATTCCATTTCAAGTATAACAAGAAAAGCCAACGACGAAGGTCATTGATTTTATAATAAATTTTATGATTTATAAATTTTTTGGGTTGGACGTTTAACAAAAAATATGATTTATAACTAAACTTCACTTCTTACCCGCATTTGCTTGAAGATTCGGATAGAGAAAATAGCAATCAAGATGGTCACGACTGATGTTGCAATGATCAATAGTATCAGCATTTCTGTCGAAGCCACTGCCGCAAAGCCGCCATACATCACTTGTCCTAGCGGGATCGCCAAGGTTGTCACGATCATTACTAATGACATGATTCGTCCAAGCAGCGCCTTATCGGAAACTAATTGGATATACACGATCAATTGAACCGAAACCACTGTGACCACACCCATCGCACTAGCAACAATGCTCGTCATGACCCAAAATGCTAAGGTCGAATCTTGGATCAAACCAAATGGAATCACCAGTAGTCCGAACAAAATCGCCACTAAGATCAAATTCTTGGTGATACTAGTTTCATTCAAACGATTGGCGATGATACCGTAAATCACTGTTCCTAACAAGCCGCCGATCGCAAAAATCGTGTTCATCAGACCAAACTGCGCATCACTCGCACCTAATTGAATCCGCGAAACATACGGAATGATGACTTGAAGGAAAGAAGCCAGGAAGAAGTTTAACAAGAATGCCACTGCCGCAACTTTTACAATCACTTTTTGCGCCTTCAAATAATGCGTTACTTCCTTTAAATCTCCCGCCACTACTTGGAACAATGAGCCTTCCTTTGCTGTGTGTGTTTGAACTGGAATTTTCAGCAATACTTCACAGAAGATTGCGATCAAGAACAATCCCGCAGTAATGATGAAAATTTGATAAACGGCATCAAAACGATAGATGATCCCTGCAATGATCGGACCTAAAACCGTGCCTAATGTACCAATCGAACTGATAATGCCATTTGCCCGCGGAATCTCCTCTTCTGCACAAATCACAGGAATCGCTGATTGAACAACAGGTGTTTCAAAGGCTGAGACCATACCGATGACCACTGTCAGTACACCGATTGCAGTAACTGGATTCGCCAAACGTGTAACTAAAAGCAGACCAACGGATAAAACCAGATACAGACAATCCATCAACAACATCAAATTTCTTTTCGGCAAACGATCCGCCAACACACCGCAGAATGGCAAACAAACCAAACGCCCTACGATTGATAATGAAGCAATCACACTAAAAGTCAACGCTGACTTCGTAATATCCAACACATACAATGAAATGACGAACTGAACGATGGTGGTTCCTAACACTGAAAATAATTGACTCCCGATTAATAGATTAAAATTTTTATTTTTTCTCATAATAAACTCCCTACTTTCCTAACCTTATGCAACAACCTCAAAATCCAGCAACTATTTGTCAAAATGAAGAATTATCATACCTACCGTTGGTATCTATGCACTTAAAAAAAATAGCTTATTCGCTGCTATCTTTTTTTATAAACTCAAACATCTTGTAAGCTTCTGTCATGATTTCTTCATTGAAGATCGGAATACCGACACCATCGAATAATTTCTTAGTAAAAAGAATCTTGCGCTTCAACTGCTCCTCTGAAAAAACAGTCAAATGCAATCCAATCCAAAAATTCAGATTCAGCATCAAGACATCAGCCACCTCTTCGGGAAATTCTGTCTCAATCGAACCATCGGCTAACCCCGCCTGCACGATTTTCTTGATCTCTGGAATCACGACTTGGAACATTTCTATAAATTGTTCACCGATGAAGCGCGGACTTCTTAGTGTGACTGCCGCTGAGTAATTCAGCTGCATGCGAGAATAATCAGTGAAGGCATCTAAGATCGCACTCTGCAATCGTTCCATACCGTTATTTCCCTTGTGTTTGCTCAAGCTTTCCTCAGCCGTTGCAGCCGGCTCGATAATTGTCTCGAAAATTTCCAGCTTTGATTTGAAATGCTGATAAATCGCACCCTTCGTCATGCCGTCCAAGCCCTTCACGATGTCTTGAATCGAAGTGTTGTCATAGCCCTTCTCAAGAAACAACTTTTTCGAAACCTCTAGAATCTTTCGCCTAGTCTCTTCTGGATTCTTTCCTCGTGCCATTGCTTTTTCTCCTTACATACCACCGGTATCTAAATAAAAGATAAACCTAAATTAACTATTTGTCAAACTGTTTTTGAAAAAAATATTTGTAGTTATTTGATTTGCGATATAAATAGTCCATCCTTATTCGTAAAAATATCTGCTTATTTGTCGAGAAATCGCGGAATATCCAGACGTAAAAGCTTTTTTACCTGATTCTTCTCGCGACTAAATGAAAAATGTTTTATGCTATAAGAAAGATGAATGATAATTGAGGGATGAAAAATGGATGTTGGACAACGCTTAAAAGCTCGGAGAAATGAATTGAATTTGAAACAGGAGTATGTTGCCGAAGAATTAGGCATCACACGACAAACAATCTCAAACTGGGAAAACGGCAGAAGCTACCCTGATATCGAGCGGATCATTCGCTTGTCAGAAATCTATGAACTATCTTTGGATGAATTATTGAAGGGAGATCAGGAAATGGTCAAGCATTTGCAGGAGAATACGGTCGTCAATCACTTCTTGAAAATCTTTATTGGGATGCTTTTCATCAATGTTCTTTTGATGGTGTTTCTCTTAGTCAATCAAAATATGAGTGAAACCTTTCTATTTATTATTTTTGCTTTGATCGGTGCCAATTGTCTTTCACTTTTCTATCTGATTATTAAAAAAATTTAGGAGCTGATTCTCGTGAACCAAACAACTATAATGATTTTTTTAATGAGTTTACTGATCTTGGCTGCTGCCTGCATGTCCTACTACATTTTTTCATTAGTAATGCTGGACGCTAAAAGTCGCGGAATAGAGCAGCCAAGATTCTGGTCTTTGTTAGCGGCTGGCGGACAAAATGGTGGTGGATTATTGCTCTATCTTTTTGCTCGGCGGAAGACGGCGAGTTTGATGAATGTTGCCGATGCCGCTCGTTTTCAACGGCTCAAGCTTAAAATCTACTGTTTATTAGCAGTACTCTTCTTTCTTTTTCTGTTTTTTATTGTGACTATTTTCCACTTTAATTAAAAAAGAGCCAAGCTCGGCTCTTTTTTAACGATTAATCATTTCTAAATCCAGCAAATATTGCTTCCGCTCCAAGCCGCTGGCGTAACCTGTCAGATTACCATCGCTGCCGATCACCCGATGACAAGGAACGACGATCGCCAATTTATTCGAGCCATTCGCTCGTCCTACCGCACGAACTTTATTTTTATCTCCTAGCCGCAGGGCGATATCGCGATAACTCAATGTTTCTCCGCTCGGGATGGTCGCCAAAATTTTCCAGACTTCTTTTTGGAATGGCGAGCCATCATAGAATAACGGTAATGAAAACTCGGTGCGTTCCCCACGGAAGTATTCACCCAATTGTTCTTCAACTTGCTGATTGATGGTCGTTTGTCCATAGATGATCCGGAAATTGTACTTCGCCCGCAAAGCTTCGATCTCACGCTCTAGCCCCCGCCGATCCTCAAACTCTAATAAATAAAGATACTCGTCATCGGTTAAGCAAAGCATCCGACCGATTGGCGTAGAGATGAATGAAGCATTCAACGTCCGAGCCGCTACTTTTTTCGCCGGATTACCCATGATTTTGGTGAAGGCATCATTGAAGCCGCTGGGCGATTCATAGCCTGCTTCAATCTGCTGATCGATTACCTTGCTGCCTTGGCTGATCTCCTTGAAGGCTAATCCCATGCGACGTGCGCGGGCATATTGAACAAAGGTCATATTGTAGATTTCTTTGAATTTTCTACGGGCTGTGGCAGAATTCAGTCCGATTGCTGAAAAATCAGTCTCCTTCCAGCGTTTTTCTGGATGCTCCTCCACCGCATTCACCAGCAATTGGACCTCTTCCGGAATCGCGTGGGGAAACGACAATGGCTGACAAATCTTACATGGACGATAACCTGCTAGCAACGCCTCTTCTGCCGTTGGATAGAACTCACAGTTTTCCATTTTCGGTTTACGTGCGGTACAGCTGGGATGACAAAAAATTCCTGTGGTTTTTATCCCAGCAAAAAAGATCCCATCATAATTACGATCCCTCTCCTTCAAAGCACGATAATACTCAGCTTGTTTTTTCTTCGAAGTAATCATGAATGACTCCCCCCTTATTGCGTCTATTATAGACCGTTAGCTCGCGCCTTTCTTTCGAAAAATGAACAACTATTTTTTATTTCTATTATTCATTAAATAACTATAAAATGAATATGTGTTTTGTTTCAAAGATATTGGCATTGTATAAAATAACTGTCGTTTGACAGTGTTTCTTCTCTGATTTATACTTCTAATTATAAAGGAGCTGGCCTGTATGAATCAACAAGAAGCCAATCGACGGATGGAGGAAGAAATCCAATTTTTCCCTTGGTTCGTCCAAAATTATTTTCGCAAAAAAAGTGGTGATCAGTATTCTTCTATCACCCTCTATGAATATGCCAAAGAATACCGGCGCTTTTTGAATTGGCTGATCCAAGAAGGCTTCTCTTCAGCAGAAAACCTGTCAGAGATCACCTTGGATGAATTCGCGAAGCTGTGGCCTGAGGACTTGGAATTCTATAAAGCCCATCTAGTCAAAGCACCGAAAATCTTGAAAGAATCTACAAAAAAACGTTTAGAAGAGAATGAGCAAGACCTGCCCTTACGTCAAAACGTGACTGTTCAACGTGGAGTGACAGCTCTGCGTTCCCTATTCAGCTATCTCAATGAAGCAATCGACCGCGATACCGGCAAACCTTATCTTGAACACAATATGATGGGAAAAGTCGCAAATGTCAAGGATAATAAAACCATGGCTGAGCGGGGAGCCGCGATCGAAAAGAAACTTTTCCTAGACGAAGAAGCCTTAGATTTTCTCGATTTTGTCGAAAAACGTTACATTGGTACTTTAGAATCGCGTCAGGCGATCACAGCTTTTAAGAAGAACCAAGTCCGCGACCTCGCGATCATTGGTCTTTTCCTTGGAACCGGCATGCGTTTGTCCGAACTAGTAAATATGAATCTGCAAGATCTTGACCTGAACGCAGGTGAAGCACGTGTCTATCGAAAAGGCGGAAAATGGGATATGGTGGTCATCTCTTCAATCGCTATCGAATACTTGAATGAGTATTTAGCTCAAAGAGAGCAGCTTTATCAGCCAGATGAAAAGGAGTCTGCCCTCTTCCTGACACGCTACCGCGGCAAAGCCAAACGCATCGCTAGCGGTGCCGTCGAAGCAATGGTGGGAAAATATTCCGAAGCCTTCAAAATCAGAATCTCGCCTCACAAGCTGCGGCATTCCGTTGCTACTCAGCTATACAGCAAGACCAATTCCCTAGTTCAAGTCGCAGAACAGCTAGGGCAATCAGGAACATCGGCGACGACTGTTTATACCCATATCGCCGGGAAGAAAAAACGCGATGCGATGAATGATTTGTGGACGTGAGATAAAGAAAAATAGCATCATTTTTTCAAGTATACTTAATAATAAATTTGTTACCTTAGAGAGTCTAGCCCCTTCTATAAGACCGATATGGGGCTGAAAAAGTAGGACAAACGAGCATTCTTGATCTTATTAAGAATGCTCGTTTGTCAGCTTTCGTTAGTTATTACCAAAAAAATCCATTAAATGAGGATAAAGCAGATCCTGATTGATAATGTAACTGGCATGGTCGTGGTCGTTCATGATTTTCGAGGTTGCATTGGGCAAAGTCGCCAACAGATTGATGTAGGTTTCTGGTTTGAAAATATCGCCATCGGCTCTGATTAACAGTGTTGGTGTAACTACTTTTCGAACCTCCTCCAATTCAATGTTGGGCTGCTCCAGCATTAATTTGAACAATGGATCTTTCGTTTCTTCGTAGGTTTCTTTGACGAATTGATAACTCTCTTCGGTAAAATCTTCGGGCTTCAAATTAACCCCCAGCAAAGCCATTTTCTTAATCAACGTTGGTTCCTTCATTGCCAACATTAACCCGATAATCGCGCCATCACTAAAGCCGACTAAATCCACTGGTCCTAAATTTAGTTCCTTAATGAAGCCGGAAATGTCCTTCGTCATAGTTTTGTAAGAATAATCTTCGTTTTTTTGGCTTTGTCCATGATTGCGGCTATCAATAGCGTAGACTGTGTAATGGTCTGCCAGCTTTACGGCCAGTTCAGTAAATATGTGATGGTCTTCCCCGTTTCCATGGAGTAGCAGCATTGGTTCACCGTTGCCACTGACTTGGTAGAAAAGTGAAATGCCGTTTGTTTGAATATTCATGTTGAAGCTCCTTTCAAGTATCTTGCTGGATTTAATTATAGAGGATAGTTCTAAATACGCAAGAAGCAGGAAACGGACTTTTGTTGTATGCTAGACACAAGAGTTGATGAATGCTGTCTAAGATATATCAAGTACGTTTGGTGCTCCGTTGATAAGATAGAAACATGAGTAAGGAGAGGAAATATGATAAAGGATTTGAATCATCTGATTGAGTATATTGAGACCCACTTAACAGAAGAGATTTCTATTGCTGAAGCAGCCAAAGCTATTGGGATTTCCGAATACCATTTGAAACGGACATTTTCCTTCATAGCAGGGATTACTTTATTCGATTACATTAAAAACCGGAAATTTTCATTGGCTAATAGCGATCTGATAGCCGGTAAAAAAGTGACCGAAGTGGCGTTTACGTATGGGTATCAAACAGTTGAAGGCTTCTCTCGGGCTTTTCGTGAATGGAGCGGGTATACGCCTTCAGAGGTCAGCAAAAACAAGCTTCAAAAATCCTTTCCTAAACTCTCGTTTTTTATCGATGTTAAAGGAGGAAGTTCAATGAAATTTAAAATTGAAGAAAAAGCAGCGTTTCATCTAGTTGGCGTATCCAAAAGAGTTCCCTATCAATTTGAAGGAGAGAATCAAGTGATCCGCCAGCTGTCGGAAAGTATTACTTCGCAGCAAAAAGCGGAAATGCATGAACTGGAAGATTTGTATCCCCACCAAGTACTAAATGCCTCGTATAATTTTGATCAGGACCGTTCACAAGAGACCGGTGAGTTGACTCATATGATTGGGGTTGCTACGACCAAGGATAATCCTTTTAGTGACTTAGAAGAATTACTTGTTCCTAGCCATACATGGGCGATCTTTCCAAGTGAAGGAATTTTTCCTACTACATTGCAGGAAACCTGGGGGAAAATCTATGCGGAATGGCTGCCCTCTTCGGACTATGAACTAGTCGAAGCACCAGAAATTTCCTTTATTAGATTTGGCGATGATCCAAAGAACGTTTACAGTGAAATTTGGATTGCTGTAAAGCAAAAATAGAGTAGCAAAAGCCTAAGTTGGCCTAGGAAGATTTTCCCAGGCCAACTTAGGCTTTTAGTCTAATAAAGTAATTTTAGGAGTGCTTTTTTATTAGAGAGCGCTCTTTTTTCTTGGATGTACTTTCGTTCAACGCTGTTATAGTATACTCTCACAAGCTGTGTAGACTAAATCATTCATCCTAACACCAAGGGTTTGTTCATGATATCTATAAAGAATTCGGAGAAGTTCAAATTACCACTTTTTTCTCAAAATTCTGGTCTTAATCGTTTAGTCTAAGCTAGGTTTATCACCCGAAAAACTTTTGTTTGAGTGATAAACCTAAACTATTATTATCTCCTTTTTCCAGCAGAATGTCAAAGCGCAAATTTGCATTTATACCCTGAAATTTACCACTTTATCCCTTAGAAAGCCTAATTCTTCGTTCAAAACCTGCAAATTTGGGGGTAAAAGTGCAAATTTGCGGTTCGCACTTTTTTTGAAAATCCGCTATCTTTTAGTCACCGGCCGGAACAAAAAATAATTTGGAGGAATACAAATGATTCAACACATCGGAAACAAATTACAAGTAGAGATCGACGCAGGTGGAGAGAAAATCAAGAAGATCACCTTCCCAAATGTGATCGAAGAACCAAGTGAAGAAAAAGTCCTTGAACTAGGCGAAATCATGAAAGGATTATCCGTTGAAGGCAGCGAGTTGTATGGCGTGGTCTTGACTAGCCAAACCCGCTACACCAAATAACGAAAGGAGAAAAATAAATGTCTATGATAAAACTTGTCGCAACCTTTAAAACCAGCTTTGGCAAAGATCAACAATGGAGCTTCAATGATCCGAATACATTGAAAACCGACACCGAGATCAAAGGACTATTAGAACAAATGACCACCGTGAAGCTTTGCCAGAAAGATGGCGCGGAGCTCTTCCACACCATCGAGACCGCCAAGTACGTTGAAACGACTGAACGAATTATTTTCTAAATCAATACTTGAGGGGTGATGGTAGCGCTGCCACCACTCCTCTACCAAAAAAAGAAAGGATGAAATCCCATGATGCAGATCCAACCCCTGTCGTTCCGGCAGCTATTCAATTTGAAACCAAAAACATTAGAAACACGTATTACGAATTTTTACCAAGCCACCCAAAACAGCAGTGTCACGATCCAATACATTTTGACCCTCAAGGTCCGCAACCAGCTGGGAGCGAGGGAGTTCGATCATTTTCTGAAGGATCTTGTCCGCGAACTGTTTATGAATACGAAAGCGACTAGCACCATGAAGCGCTTCTTCCATTACTTTGAAGACTATTTTATCACACCAGAGTGGCAAACTTTAAGTTCGAAAATCTCGCCGCAAAGAGTCTCTCCACAAAGAACCTTCGGTGAAAAAGTCGTGTCAAAAGTCCGTTCCTTCTTTTCATTTGCCCGTCCCGAAGAAACCAATGAACCTTGAAAGAATAAGCTGTAACCACTAACCTACGCAGAAAAAATCATCAAAGAAAGGATAAAAAAACCATGAACGAAGATTTAATCGTGACCTTTGGCAAAGGCGATGGCGGGACCCATGACTGGAAATATAAGGGGCTCGACCCTGAACTGACCCCACCAAAGATCAAAGAAGCCTGCGAGCTCCTAACAAAATTAGACATTTGTACAGAAAAAGGCGTAAAACTTTTTGACTCAGTGGTGACCGCAAAAATCGTGACCACTATTGATACTTTGATATTTAACCCAGAACATGAACCAAAAGGGCTTAATTATTACGGAGAACCCGCTCAAGAACCAACCTGTGAAGAAGTCCGCTGTTTTGAAGTGCCAGAGGAAGAAATCGCTCAACCGAAAGAAAAGCAGTTGTTCCCGACTCTCCCTTTATTGGGTTCGACGAAGCAACCACTTGTACGACCAGTTACAGAAGTAGCGAAGATGCAAAACATAGAAACATCCGTAAAGGTGGAAAAGGACGTTTTCCCACAAGTAGAACTTGCGTGCCCAACGTTTAAGGAACACGAACAGGAGACCGTTCTGCCGACTTCTAGCTCACAACAACAGCCTGTATCCCCACCAACCAACAGGAAAGATGGCTGGCTGAAACGACTCTTGAACAGGACGAACCGCAATAAGGAGGACCCACCGATTCTCCCGCGGGAATAACCTTTTTCGCGATTAAATCCGATCCTTGAAAACTGAATATTGCGTAGGGAACAAATTTCCACTGACGCCTGTGAGGGAAATTGCAGATATTGATTCAATCAATTAAGAAAGGAGGTACATGAACCCTTCTAGGATTTGTATCAATCGAACCATTCAACGTTTAGCTTGTTTTAAGCTTCAACAACTATAGTAGACGTTGAAGTTAGTAAAAAGGAGGATTTTTGATGGTCCAAGTAATTTTTAAACGAACGGCTGCGATTTTATTAATCGGTACTTTAGTAATGAGCGCCACAAATGCGTCCCCTGCCATAGTGTTTTCAGTTGAACAAGGTGGTGCTCCAGAAGCCCCGCCAGAAGGAGGCGGTGGACCCGGTGGTGCAAATACGATGACCTACGATTACAGCGGAGAATTGAAAGGCAGTTTAGTAGCCGATACTCAGGAATCCAGCTCGAAAAGTGAAAGTCACAGTTCAACTACTGGTGACGAAAACACGGTGCTGGTAAAAAATGGCGGGAAATTGACTCTTACCGAAGCCGCTTTGGAAAAGTCCGGTGAAAGTGCGAATGATGATAATAGTAACTTTTATGGGTTGAATTCTATTTTATTATCAGTAAATGAAAACTCCTTGGCTTATCTTTCCAATAGTCAATTGACTGCCAGTGATAAAGGAAGTAATGGGTTATTTGCAACGGATAAAGGAATGATTTACGCGAATGATAATATCATTGCGACTGAAGCTGATAACTCTCGCGGCATGGATGCGACTTATGGCGGCACCATTATCGCTAATAAAGCCACGATTAATACCAAAGGAGATCACAGTGCCGCTTTAGCAACCGATCGTGGTGGCGGAAATATCTCCGTAACTGATAGTCAGTTTACAACGCATGGCTCAGGTTCTCCCCTGCTTTATTCTACTGGAGATATCGAAGTAAATAATGTGAAAGGAACGTCTACGGGCAGTCAGATTGCCGGAATGGAAGGTTTTAATTCGATTCAGATATACAATTCTGATTTGACTAGTGAGCTGACCGAAGCAACCGCCAGCGATCCTATCGCAAATGGCGTGATTATTTATCAGTCTACTTCCGGTGACGCAGAATCAACCACTAGCGAAACAGCAACCTTTGAAGCGGTCAACTCCACTTTAAAAAGTGCTACAGAGGGAACCATGTTTTATGTCACAAATACTGAGGCGAATATCGTTTTGCAGGATACTAAGCTGGATTTTGATAACGATAAAGCCGCATTGATGACCATTCAAGGAAATAATTCAAATAATTGGGGAACCGCCGGAAGCAACGGGGGCATAGTGAATGTCACAGGGATCGACCAAAAACTAGCTGGTAAGATCAGTGTGGACTCGATCAGCAGCCTTAACCTTACGCTGACTGAAGGCTCTACTTATAGTGGAAGTACTGAAATTACTACAAATGATGTGAATACCAATCCCACTGATTCTCCTATTACGATCAATGTTGATAAAACATCGAAATGGGTGGTTACTGAGGATTCACAGGTAACCAATTTGAATGTGGCGTCAGGTGGCAAGATTGTCGATGGCGAAGGCAAAACTGTTAATGTTGTAGCGAATGGAGAAAAAGTCGTTGAAGGAACTGGAGCGACTACCGTTACTGTTTCAGGGGCTTATAGTACTCAAGTGAATCTTGATGATAGCAATCAATTAAGTGATCCATCTATTGATCGAACAGCTTTCGACCAACATTTTCAACTAGCAACAGCTTTTACCAACAAAACGATTACCAGTGAAAGCACAAAATCTAGTAGTGAAAATAGTAGTGCCACCAGTGCAACTAATTCCATTACTAGTAGTAATCAAGCGGCAGCTTCTAGCGAAAAGAGCAATCAGTATTTATGGTACGGATTAGTGGGAGTTGTTGTCATTGTTGGAGGGTTCATTTTTATTCGGCGCAGAAGAAGACCGACACACAGACACTAGGTTAATCGAGTCTTCTCGTATCGCTCTAGTTGTTTAAAGGCAATGTTGTTGATACGACTCATCTTTAGCAATCAATGCATTTGTTACTCATGGTCAGAATTAAGTTGGGACGACTATCGGTAAGCTAGAGTCTGAAAAAAGCCCATCATTCGACAGGCTTAAAAAATATCCACTTAAATTACTTGATGATCACTGTTTCGAACGTAGAATCTTTTACTAGGACTATCTGGATAAGACATATTTCCATCATAATGCGTTATTTCAGTGCGATCGTCGTATTTGATGAACTTCACATAGCTACCGCCTGCTCCGCTGATATTCGACCAATGAAGAACGATGCGATTCCCCTCTTGTTCTGTCACACTCCAGCATTTTCGATCGTAATTTTCCCAGGCGATGTCTTTGCTAACTTCATTTGCTGGATTTTTGTAGGTTGCTTCATAAAATTCGATGGCTTCTTCCATTGACGTCCAATCGTTGTTCACTGGTTCTGGCTGAGCAGCTGCCGCTGTTTGTTCCGTCGATTTGCCTGCCGCAATCGCTTGGAAACCACTATTCAATGCTTGGTTTTCTGTTTGAGTGGTGTGCAGTGCTTTGTCCGGCATTCCTTGATTCTGCATGGATACTAAAACCACTGGCTGATTATTGGTAAAGGCAAAGAAGTAGACGTGTCTGGTCTTCATGCCAGAAACTGTTTCCGCATCAGAATAGACCGCAACGATACTGTATTGAGCAGCGGATTCACCTGTATCAGACCACTCCGCTGATACGATAGTGTCATTTACTGCCAATGGACTCTCAGTATTTCCTAGAATTGCTTCAGGTAATGGCATCCCGTAAAAATTCACATTGTTCCCAGGGCGATATTCGTTGTAGGATTGCCCCATCGTATTTCCCCAGCTCTGCATGAAGCTTTGAAGTTCACTAGATTTGTTGGTATCCCATAAGGTAGTTGCAATACTAGTATCAGTCGAGCTTTCACTAGTTTCCGCTGAAGAGGCTTCAGTCGTTTTTGAAGTACTAGCCTTTTCACGCGTTGCTTTGTTCTTTTTACTGGAAGAGTAAGTTTCTGAAACTTTGATCGTGTCATCACTTTCTCCCTTGCTTGCTGGGGACTCGTCCTTGCTGCACCCTGCTAAACCTAATAAGCCCATACACAAACTCAGGCTGATAAGTGCTTTTTTCATGTGATCACTCCTATGTTATAAATACTATATAGTTATAATAACTAAAACAAGATGATAGATGAAAGCTTTTTTTACCCTATTAGAAAAGTTTAGCTTCTTAAAAGTCCAACCTTCATTCTATTTTCATTATACTGCAACATCTGTATTACATTAGGGAGGAATTTTAGTTACCCACTATTTCCTTCCTAGAATTCTTAAAAAGGATAAAGTCCATTATTATTTCAATGAACTTTATCCTATAGTTATCACAAATGACAGTATCTGTTCCTTTAAAAATGGATTTGAAAGACAGAGATTTCCGGCGGCACCCCCATTCTGGCGTGAATGGCTGTCGTGCCTAAGCCAGTATTTACATATAGCTTGGTATGATCACTTAGTTCATACAATCCGCGGATATATTTTTCTGCTAAGACATTCTTAACTTGATAAAAGGGCAGCCGAATTTGACCGCCTTGATAGAATGTCTTATAGCATCAATCCCATAACATATAAATGGTAGTATTTTCCTTCAATTAAGGTGGTATTCTTCAATTCGCCTTCAATTTCGAAGCCAAATTTCTGATACAATTCTACTGCTCCAAAATTATCTGTTCGAGTGTCTAACTGAATTTTGGTTGTAACGCCGTTTGCTCTGGACCAGTCTAACATTCGGCGAATCAATTCGCTGCCAATCCCTTGTCCCTGAAATTTTTCGGTAACGACAATACCTAGTTCACCGCAGTGTCTTGCCTTGATTTTATTACTGGAAGTAATTGTTCTGATACCAACAATCTGATCATCTGAAATCGCTAGAATCATGACCGAATTCTGCTGCTGTTCAAGACTTAGAATATTTGCTTTCTGCTCCTCCACGTTAAGCGGATACTCATTTTCTGTAAAGCTCAAATAGGTCGTTTCACCATCGACACGATTATAAAAGCGACAAGATCCTCCGCATCCTCTACGACGGGATTTCGATAAATAATCTCCTCATTCAACTTCATTTTAGCTCTCTTTCCAAATCTGCATCTAAGAAAACGGATTCATGATTTATTAATTGAATTGTATGTCTGTAAAAAATACCTGTCAATCCTTTTATTACCAAGCTCTAAATCTTTACTATTTATGCGTCATCAATCAATTGCTTTGTATCAGAAGTCCGGTTAAGTTCATATTTCTTCGCTAATTCAACGCGCTTGTTCAAATTTTTCTTGTAGTCAATGGAAAAGAGGACATCCAGAATAAAATCCATCGATCCCACCGAAGAAAAAGCGCTGATTTTATGATTCAGCTTTTCACGTGTTGAATAAAACAAATTCAGTTTTGCGGATTTTGCGATGATGTTCGAACCGATATTCGTCACACTAATCATGTTTATCTGTTTCTTATTTTAAACACGTCATGATCGTTTTCAAAAAACAGCTTCACCGGAATAGCTTAAGACAATCACACAATCAGCTGTACTTACCTACTCACTTTCGTACAACTGTTCACCATGGATCAATGACACGCTTGTTCCGATAACATGAATTGCCTTTGCATTGTTCAATAGATGGGCAGCTTCGTGCAAAACTTTATAATCAAGAAAGAGAGCGTGTCGCGTATTGTTTCAATCTCAAGAGCTCCGATTTTATTGGCGACAGACATAAAGCTTTCATTCACCGAAAAGGGAATATTGGCATCCACTTCTGAAAAATGCGAATTTAAATACTCCGTCTCTGAAATAAGCGCTCCTTAAGCTCATTCCAGCCAGGCAAACCCATTTTTTGTGCTAATCGTACCGCAGTGGTTGGCGAGGTAAAGGGATTTTTGGCGATCTCCGCAGTAGAAATCTCTTTTACCTCTAAGCCCAGACTAAGAATAAAATCGGCAACGACTTTTTCAGAAGCGGTTAGATCAGGACAATTTTCTATCTTTTCTTTTACTAGCATAATTCCTCCTCATGGAAAAGCAGTTTTTTTGATAGCAGAAACACGAAAAACGCTGATCACATTGCCTGATCAGCGCTTCTACCTATTCAACTTTCTCCGTTAACCAAGCAAGTAAACGCTCTACGACCTGTTGATTTTGAACGGTGATCGTTGATTTTCCATCGCCTTTTTGTGCGCCATAAGCACCAAAGCCCCCATGGTTTCCTCCAGCTATTTCTTGATAATCCGTACTTTTCGGCAAATCTTCTTTGGCTTTCTGATAAGCCTCGCGATTTAAAACCTTGTCATTCTCTCCAGTCAGGGATAGTATGGGTATCTCCGTACCAGCCAAGCTTCCCTTCTCATCTGGATAGCTAGCTAGGAAAAACATCCCTGTCAGCTTATCGGAATGCGCCTTTGCAAAGCGACTGGCCATCACACCACCTAATGAATGTCCTCCTAGCACATAGTCACGTTCAGGATGTTCGGAAAGTACCTTCTCTCCACGATTCGGTGCCAAAACAGCCAAATCTAATGGCATTTTCAAGATATAAACGGGATAACCTTCTTTTGCCAAGGTTTTAGCCCATAGACTATAGCTTTCCGGATCAACTAGCGCTCCTGGATAAAAAATGATCATTGGTTTGGTCTTGTCATTAGAAGGAAAGTAAAGCCAATCCCTGCTGCTTTCCCCTTTTTCTGCTGTCTGTTGTGCCCTCTCTGTCGGAGCATAAGTTTGTGTTTTTAGGTAGGCTACTCCCCCGACCATCACGACAACGATTCCGATCAGAACAGTCAGAAGAATCTTTTTCCATTTCTTCACTGTTATCTCCTCTTTCTATCGTTGTCATCATATCATTTTCGTGAGTTCAGCAGCAATCTTTAGGATTTCTCATGGCTAATCTAAGACTAATCGCTAGGCCGATAGCGTTCCTTTTTTGCTAAATTTCATTTCGATTGTGTCTAATACCTCATCATGAGTTAAAAGCTTTAAAATCAGATATTTCTCTAATACTTTCTATGTTTCGGTATAAGACATTTCCCGCTAATTCTAGTATGTCTAACGTCTCATCCTTTAGCGTGGTGATTCAAATGCCCCGACCATCACGATACTGCTCGTAGTCAATTGATTCTCTTCGCAAGGTTCTTCTTTTCACCCACACACCCTCCTGAATGCTAAACAGCTGATAAATGAAAACACAGATTTTTATACTATCTTTGCTCCGCATTTGTTGCAATAAATCTTCACTTGTTTTTGAAACTGTTCTTCAGAGATGATTGGTGTCTCCTTTGACAACACAAGGTAGTTCGTCTCGCCCACGATCATATCAACCACACTCTTGTTACTGCAGGAAGGACATTTTAGCTTTCTAAGTTTGAATTGTCTCAGGTAGGACCAGGCCGTATTTTGTTCATTAACAGCTCTGCGACAGCGATCGATCATTAACAGCTCGCGATCATCAAGTTCTCTTGCTACTAAAGTTTTTACACTTGGAATATTGGAACATAACGCAAATTCCTTGATTGCCTCTTGGGCAGCCTGTTTATCCGAATATAGTTTTATACTTGCGACTAGGTGAGCGAAGATCGGAATTTCATTCTTTTGACACGTTTCTGATAGTACCCTTGTTGTATTCAGAAATTTTGAACCCTCAATAACACTGATTCCTGTAACATACCCAAAATCTTCATTGCTAGAATAAATCGCATATAGTTTTTTATAGTACATCTTTATTCACTCCTTCATGATGAAATAATCTGACTGGCTCAATTTGAAAATCGATACGGTGAAATTATGAAATATCGTTTGCCAGATATTGGTCTCAGCTATGTAATAGTTAACGATTTCATTTAGCTAAGCATTTGTATTCGAAAATTTTACAGGAAACGATGCATTCATAAATCAATTGTTGAAAAAATAATAGCACATCATTGAATTCGGGAGGTTGTCTATCTTTTTTCTTTTATTTACCAATTTGAATAATTCTTTTTTTATTTTTAGTCATATTATTTTGTTTTATCATTAAGAACGAAAGAAAGGGTCGGACACTTTCACTCGAAATGATTAAATGGATGGCAAAATTTGCTGCACAAAAAAACGCTGATCCTTTTACAGATCAACGTTTCAAATTCTTCGTTCTTGTTTGATTGGTAGGTCGTTTTAGTATAAGCAAATGGAAAAAATCAAGCTGAAATTCTCTTTCACGCCATCAAAAAACTATGCACTTAAGGTTATTCTATAGCACTTTAGCTCGCCATTCTCTACAATCTTCAATTTTAGCATATCTGATCTCTCATTTGCTAAAAGCTTAGGCATTAAATAGTTGCCGATGATATCTTGCTCTGAGGTTCCTTCTTCAAAAAATTCTACATTATTTGAAACTGCACCTGTTTCCTCCAAACTTGAATGAAAAGAATAACTGATCACAGTATCATTTTCGTTTTGACCATATTTCAGCATTTCAGAATTATCTACTAGCTCCAGTCCAAAAATCCCTAGAGTGTCCTCCAAGCTGCACTCTCCCCATTCAGCTTGATTATTGCTGAAAATTTGCTGAATGTCACCGATCTCATTGGACGTGATAGATTCCACGACAACTTCAAAATTGTCTTCCTCCATATTTTGTCTGAACTTGTATAAAATATCTCCAGCTTTATTTAGGACATTGAATTTGAGTGTCATTTCGCCTTTCAACGTGGTAATTAAAATGACACGACCGACTCGATACTCACCATAATGCAACAGTTCTTTCTGAGCCCATATTCCCACGTGATCAACCTCCTATTGTTGCTCTTTAGTTAAGTATAAGTGATATCGAGCCCAGAGCCTAGATGATTGGGCAATAACAAGAATTGTTTTTTTTGGAATAATTTAAAAAAAATGATAATTTAATTTGTTAAGCAGTTTTCAAACTTATTGAAGAGGTGAAATAAAAATGATAGAAAAGTTCTGACAAACAGATTGAAATTCTTCCCTCACTGCCATAAACGGTTCATAAAGGAAGTCATAATGCTGAGAGATCACAGAAAAACTTCTCTTTGTTCCTAGTAAAAAATGCTTCTCCATGTCTTCTACCTGAGCTAATATCCGTTTGGCGTAGATCAAAAAGTCACTCCCGGCTTCTGTTAAGCAGACACCGGATTTTGAGCGATGAAAAAGCTGAACATTCAGTTCGCTCTCCACCTCTTTGATTGAACTGGAAAGGCTAGGCTGCGTAA
This sequence comes from Enterococcus sp. GPZ-007, assembly GCF_059374735.1. Classification (NCBI taxonomy): domain Bacteria; kingdom Bacillati; phylum Bacillota; class Bacilli; order Lactobacillales; family Enterococcaceae; genus Enterococcus; species Enterococcus sp. GPZ-007. Next base: position 106,089 of record NZ_JCAFYN010000005.1, read on the forward strand.
CAAATAATTCTTTAGCCGCCTGGCTGAAGCTCCCCACTTTCGCGATCGTTTGAACATAACGATATTGCTGTAAATTCATGAGCTGCCTCCCTTCATCTAATCATCAAAGACATTGAAGGCCTGAGTCAGATCCGTCAGCAGATCTTGACTATCTTCGATCCCGATCGAAAGGCGTAGCAGGTTGTCAGTCAAACCGTAGGACTCTCGCAGCTCCTGCGGGATATCCGCATGTGTTTGAGTCGTCGGATAAGTGATCAAGGTCTCTACTCCGCCTAAGCTTTCCGCAAAAGTAATTAGCTGTAATTGAGTTAAAAAATGTGTGATTTTACTTGCGTCAGTGACCAAAAAGCTGATCATTCCACCAATCCCGGGATAAAGCACCTTTTCTACTTGAGGAAATTGTCCCAAAGCTTCAGCGATTTCCTGTGCATTGCGTTCTTGCTGTTCAAAACGAACCTTTAATGTTTTCAAGCTGCGAATAAACAACCAGCTGTCAAAGCTTGATAGCGTTGGTCCGGTCGTATTGCTAAGCCAAGCTAATTTCTCACCTATGTCAGAATCCTTTGCCACCACGACCCCTGCCAAAATATCATTATGTCCGCTTAAAAACTTCGTGCCTGAATGAACGACGATGTCTGCCCCTGCCTTTAAAGGCTGCTGCCTTAATGGCGTTGAGAAGGTATTGTCCACGATCAATAGCGACTGCTTTTGTTGAGCTAGTTTCGCGGTATCGGCAATCGAGACCTCCTGCATCAAAGGGTTCGTTGGTGTTTCTAAAAAGACAGCGTCGATCCTTTCAGTCAATTGTCTTTTAAGGCTGTCGAAATCGTCAAAATAATGAAAGACTGCAGCACTTTGTCGTTCTAATTCTTGGAAATATCGATAACTTCCGCCATATAGATCACGGGAAACTAAGAACTCGCTTTTAGCTGGGAAGTAGTTGAAAACTAACTGGATCGCACTCATGCCAGAGCTAGTTACAATCCCATGACTGCCTCCTTCTAACTTCGCCAATGCTTCTTCTAAAATCATTCGAGTAGGATTTTTTGTCCGTGTATAGTCATAGCCCGTACTATGTCCCAGCTCTGGGTGGGAAAAAGTCGTCGATAAGTAGATTGGTGCCGAGACCGCTCCTGTCTGCTTATCACTATGATTCCCAATCTGCGCCAATTCTGTTGCTGTATGATAGTTCATTCTCCATTTCCTCCCTTAAAGCTTGTGATCGACCTCAATTAAATTTGTTATTGCTTTTTGGATATTCTCCGGTTTTGTTGCCAAATTGATACGGATAAATCCTTTTGTTTCAGATGAAAACCATTCCCCGTAATCAATTGCCAATTTAGCCTGATTTTGGACTGTATTCTTTACATCAGCTTCTGTTGACAGCCAGTCTCTTAAGTCCAACCAAGCCAAGTAGGTTCCTTGAAGCTCGCTAAGCTTGATTTCTGGTATAGCATTCAAGAGCTGTCGTTGTAATAGCTGATAGTTTTCTTCTACGATGGCTAACAAATCACGCAGCCAATCATCCCCTGTTTCGTAAGCAGCGATCGCCGCCACTTGTCCCAAAACGCTTATCCCTGTATGGTGATGAAGACTTTCCCATTTCTGATACTGTTTGCGTAAATTTTCGCCTGGCAACCAGATGTGGGCATTCAAAAGTGATGCTAAATTGAACGTTTTTGATGGTGCGTTGCAGACAATCAGCTGATCTAAAAAATCTACCTCTTTAGCCACTGTCACTGCCGAAACAAAGGATGTTCCTGTTAAGATCAAATCAGAATGGATTTCGTCAGAAATGACCAGTACCCCATATTTTTGACACAAGGTAAGGACCGTTTTAAGTTCCTCTTTACTCCAAACACGTCCGACTGGATTGTGAGGAGAACACAGAATGAACAGCTTGATATCATTTTCGATCAGCTGCCGTTCAAAATGAACCAGGTCCATTTGATAGCCAGCCGGTGTTTCAACTAAATTTGAAGTCACAAGCTGACGCTTCTGGTCTCTGATCACATCGAAGAAAGGATAGTACACAGGTGGTTGAACAATGATTTGATCCCCTTCCTCCGTAAAACAATTGATCAAATCGTTCACTTCGTTTTTGTAAAAAAAACGTCCCTTTGTCATCAGACAAAGGGACGGATCATACCGTGTTACCACCCAAATTCGTATTAAAAAAACTCGACAGTTCCATGCGAAACTCGGCAAGGTTCTAACGAGCGTTAACCCGATAGAACACTCAGAGCTCATCTTCATCGAGTTTGCTTTATCCTCTTTCTTACCAGCCGAGGTCTCTGTATCCAGCAGCATCCATTACTCTTCTCATCAACGTTTGATTTATTCTGTTCGATAAACAATTCGCGCTAACCTGCTTTTATTTGGCCACTTAGCACGTTCTTAGTATTTTGATAAATATGCTTTGCCACTTCAGCATTGTTCATTGTATACAGATGAATTCCTGCAACATCTTGTGTCGCTAAATCAATGATCTGATCTACAGCATAAGCCAATCCAGCCTCTCTCAGGGCTACTGGGTCGTGTTCATACTTTTCTAAAATGGCTAAAAATTTCCGTGGAAGCTTCGTGTTCGTTGTCTTGATCAAGCGCAAGGCCTGTTTGCGATTCACGATCGGCATAATTCCTGCCAAAATAGGAACCTTGATATCAGCTAAATCGCAGGATTCTTGAAATTGATAGAACAATTCATTGTCAAAAAACAACTGTGTAATCAACTGATCACATCCTACAGAAACCTTTTGTCTTAAGCTTTTAATATCCTCAATCCGATTTAGAGATTCTGGATGAGCTTCAGGATAGCAAGCGCCACTAACATGAAAAGCTGGTGCTTGCTTCTTTACAAAGTCAATCAAATCACTCGCATAAGTGAAATCCTTTTTAGGTGGTAGCTCAGGACTAATGTCGCCTCGCAGGGCTAAAATCTGATGGATGCCAATTTGATCCAATTGTTCTACTAGTCGTTGGACCTGATTTTGATCCAGATATGCTGCGGGCAGGTGGGCGATTGTCGGCACCTGTAATTCATTATGGATATAATCTGCCACTTTTAGGGTTGTTTCTTCAATCGTTTTCCGATTATTACTACAGGTCACACTGATAAAATCAGGCTGCAGTTCCCGCAGCTCCTCCAATGTCGCAAACAATTTTTCTGTCCCAACTTGAGTATTTGGTGGGAAAACTTCAAATGATAAGATGCTGGACATAACACTCACTTCCATTCAGCTGTTTTCAAGAGTTTTATATTCTTTTTTAAATCAACGCGTCTCTTAGCGGTTCTCCTGTTCAATCTGTGATACAGTACACAATATCATTCTTTTTAGAGATTGAATAACTGATAAAAATAATAACCAGTTATAGCCAATAACTATAACATCAGCTATAATTTATAGAAAAGAGGTGAGACGATGCGTCTGCAGCAATTAATTTATTTTGAGAAAATTATTGAAAAAGGCTCCATCAACGAAGCGGCTAAAGCTTTGTTTCTGACTCAACCCAGTCTCTCCAATGCTCTAAAGGAGCTGGAGAATGAAATGAATGTTCAGTTGCTCGTCCGAAACAAACAAGGGATCATTCCCACTGCAGAAGGTCGTGAATTTCTGATCTATGTCCGCCAAATATTGGATCAAGTCAATTTGCTGGAGGAAAAATTTAAAAATGAACCTCTACGCAGGCAAAATTTTTCAGTTTCTGCCCAACACTATGCCTTTGTGGTCCACGCCTTTGTGGAATTGCTGCGGACCGTCAATGCAGATGAATACAACTTTACTTTGCGTGAGACTGAAACGGAAAATATTTTTGATGACCTTGCTAGCTTCAAAAGCGAATTAGGAGTTTTATATCTGAACTCTTTTAATCGTCAGGTCATGACAAAACTATTTAAAGAGAAGGGATTAGAGTTTACCCCGCTATTTAATGCCAAACCTCATGTCTTTGTCAGTCGGACCAATCCGTTAGTTGCTAAGAAGACAATCCAACTGAGTGATCTTGAGGAGTATCCTTATTTATCCTACGAGCAAGGGGATAACAACTCGTTCTATTTTTCCGAAGAAATTCTCAGCACTTGGGATCGGAAAAAGAACATTAAGGTCAGTGATCGCGCCACGATTTTTAATCTAATGGTTGGCCTGAATGGCTACACAATCAGTTCTGGAATCATCAGTAGTGAGCTAAATGATGATAAGATCGTCGCAATTCCTTTAGAGTACGAGGATGTGATCACCTTAGGCTGGATCAAGCAGCAGCAGCTGGAGCTAAGTCATTTGGGGCACACTTATCTAGAACTATTAAAAGAGCATATTCGCGGCTATGGATTTGAAATTATTCAATAAAAATAGTCAAGAACTTCTCTGTTAATGAGAAGCTCTTGACTATTTTTTACACTAATTCAATCTAATCAATAGTAACTGAACCGATTCTTACTTACGATCACTATTAATGATGAGCTCACTTGCCCTCACCCATAAATAAACAACCACCATTGCAGAATCAGCGTGATCCCGGCACCAAACAACCAGCCGCCTACTACGTCTGACAAGTAATGAATTCCTAAATACACGCGAGAAAAGCCAATCATTCCAGCGATTATTACACAAAGGATTACCAATAAGGGCAGCCATTGAGGATAAACCGCCCCGCCACCAAGTGCGATACTACAATAAAGCGCGCTAGAGCACGTCGCGTGGAAACTAGGAAAACTGGCATCCACCTCTTCAACTAAGCGCTCACCCACCGGACGGGGACGCTTGACAATCCGTTTGATCAGATAAGCCAAACCCCAGCCAATAGCTAGAGATAGACCAGCTGGTTTCAAGATTGCTGAACGAAATGGTGGAACTAGGGCCAACGCACCAATCACAATAATCACCCCCGTTGCTCGGCCAAGCTTAGTAAAAAACAGCATGATCCGATTGGCGAAGGGCCGGCGCCAGGCTATTACTTTGAGGGTTATCTCTTCATCGAACTGTTGTAAATTTAAGAATAAAAGGCTGAACAGCAACACTAAGAATAATAGCAAACAACTAATTCCCACAATTAACATGTCCTCTCCCCCCTCCAGATAGTAAAGTAACTGCCAATTAAGAACTCCGTATATCTCTTATATTCAGTATAACCCAATTTATTTTCTGTGTGTTAAAGAGACAAAAGGATTCTTTCTGGAAAAAGTATGATTCCCTTGTACGCTCCTTCCCCTCCCTCATATAAACAAAACTTATCGTTACCCAACGTTTTGACTATACTTTCCTTCTCCTTTTATACTTCGTGAGCAATCAAAATTTAGGAGGATCTATTTATGCTTACAGGTTTAAATTTATTAAACAACCCCTTTTTAAATAAAGGAACTGCTTTTACCAAAGAAGAACGGGCAAAATACGGTATTACAGGAATGCTTCCAAGCACCGTTCAAACATTAGAACAACAAGCTGTTCAAGCCTACGGACAATATTTAAGCAAACCATCTGATTTGGAAAAACGTATTTTCTTAATGAACGTTTTTAATACAAACCGGACATTATTCTACAAATTAATGGGTCAACATCTAGTTGAGTTCATGCCAATCGTTTATGATCCAGTTGTTGCGGATTCCATCGAACAATACAACGAAATCTTCGTTGAACCACAAGATGCAGCTTTCTTATCTATCGATGATCCAGAAAGTATTAAAGACAGCTTGAAAAACGCTGCTGACGGCCGCGACATTCGTTTGATCGTTGTGACTGATGCAGAAGGAATCTTAGGTATGGGTGACTGGGGTGTTAACGGTGTCGACATCGCTATCGGTAAATTAATGGTTTACACAGCTGCAGCTGGAATTAACCCGGCACAAGTATTACCTGTCTCTATCGATGCTGGTACGAATAACGAAGAATTATTGAATAATCCGCTTTACTTAGGGAACCGTCATGAACGTGTAACTGGCGACACTTACTATGACTTCATCGACAAATTCGTTGAATCAGCAACAGAGCTTTTCCCTGAATTGCTATTGCACTGGGAAGACTTCGGACGTGGCAATGCCGCAAATATCTTAGAAAAATATCAAGATAAGATCACTACCTTTAATGATGATATCCAAGGAACTGGGATCGTTGTACTTGCCGGTGTATTAGGCGGATTGAACATTTCTGGTGAAGACTTGAAAGATCAAACGATTTTAACATTTGGTGCTGGTACTGCCGGTGTTGGTATTGCCAACATTCTATTAAAGGAAATGGTTCGTCAAGGAACTCCTGAAGAAGAAGCGCGTAAACACTTCTACCAAGTTGACAAACAAGGTCTATTATTTGAAGACACAGAAGGCTTAACTCCTGGACAAATTCCATTTGCTAGAAAACGTGCAGAATTTACAAACAGTGAAGAATTAACAAACCTAGAAGCCGTAGTGAAAGAAATTCACCCTACAATTATGATCGGGACTTCTACTCAACCAGGTGCTTTCAGCGAAACAATCATTAAAGAAATGGCTGCACACACTGAACGTCCAATCATTATGCCTTTATCAAACCCAACAAAATTAGCGGAAGCAACTGCTGAAGACCTAATTAACTGGACTGATGGTAAAGCCTTGATCGGAACGGGTATCCCTGCTGCCGATGTGGAATACAAAGGCGTGACTTATCAAATTGGTCAAGCTAATAATGCGCTAATGTACCCAGGTCTTGGTTTAGGCTTAATTGCTTCAACTTCGACTCGCGTAAATGATGAAATCATTTCTCAAGCTAGCCGTGCTTTAGGCGGAATTGTTGATGTCACAAAACCAGGTGCATCTATCTTGCCTCCAGTCGCTAAATTGACGGAATTCTCTCAAATCATCGCTGAAACAGTCGTGAAATCAGTGGTTGACCAACAATTGAACCGTGAAGAAATCTCAGATGTGAAAGCGGCTGTTGAAGAGGCTAAATGGGTTCCTGAATACAACGATTAATCCCAATCATCCCTTCCCCCTTGATATGATTTGGGTTTATATAGAAACATCTCTCTGAAATGAGGGAGTAGATGCTGCTCTACTCCCCATTTTTATGGATTCAACAATGTTTTATTAAAGAAAGGATCTTTTAAAAATGGCACAAAAAGAATCAACAACTGCGATGCCGGTTGAAGAAAAAAAGACCAGCTTCTGGTCCACAAAAATTACTGGCGTCAGCCTTCCAATCTATTTGATCATGGTGGTCGTTCTGATCGTGGCAATGGCTTTAGGCAAGCTGCCAACAAATATGATCGGACCAATCGCTATTCTAGTAATCTTTGGGAACTTATTCCATTTTATCGGCAATAAAATTCCAATCGTTAAAAGCTATCTTGGTGGCGGATCAGTGTTTGCGATCTTCGCTTCTGCGGCAATCGCCACGTTTGGCATCTTACCTGCTGAAGTTGTAAAATCAACACAAAATTTTGTCAGCAACATGGGCTTCTTAGACTTTTATATTGCGGCTTTGATCACTGGTAGTATCCTGGGGATGAATCGTAAATTATTGATGAAGGCTTCTGTTCGCTTTATTCCTGTAGCACTTATTTCAATGGTTGTTTCTTTCTTCGCAGTTGGACTTATTGGTATGCTGATCGGTAACGGTTTTGCAAACTCTGTTCTATACATCTCATTACCTGCGATGGCTGGTGGTGTTGGTGCCGGAGCTGTTCCTTTATCAACTATTTATGCTCATGTTCTAGGAACTGACGCATCATCGATCATTTCACGTTTGATCCCTGCGACAGCCATGACGAATGTTTTAGCAATTATCGGCGCCGCTTTAGTTGCTCGTGCCGGTCAATCATTGCCTAAACTAAACGGCAATGGCAAATTGATGGAAAAAGGCGATCTTGGCGATGGCAAACCTCGCGAAGTAAAACCTGATATCGCTCAACTTGGTGTTGGTTTAATGGTTGCCTTGACCTTCTTCATTTTGGGACAAATCTGTAACTTCTTTGTTCCAAAAATTCATGCCTATGCTTTTATGATTATTATCGTTGTTATTTGTAAAATTACCAATATCTTACCTGAGTACTATGAAGATGCTGCGATCATGTTCAACAACTTGATTGTTAAAAACTTAACTGCTGCAGTTCTTGCCGGTATTGGTATTGCGCTATTGAACTTGAACGTTCTAGCTTCAGCATTAACGTGGCAATTCGTTGTTCTGTGTTTGACAAGTGTCGTAGTCATTTCTCTTGTTTCTGGATTTGTCGGTCGTCTATTTGGTTTATATCCAATCGAATCAACGATTACTGCTGGTCTATGTAACAACTCAATGGGTGGCACTGGGAATGTAGCCGTGTTATCTGCCGCAAACCGCATGGAATTGATTGCCTTTGCTCAAATGGGCAACCGTTTAGGTGGTGCGATCGTACTGATTATTTCAGGATTCTTAATGCAACTATTCTCATAAGCTTTTATCATGTAAAGAATCATTGATAAAACTTGATAAGTATAAACCGATCGAACATTCTACTTTTTATTAGGAAAGTGAATGTTCGATCGGTTTTTTATTATTGATAGCTAGATAACGGAATCCGTTCCTAACATTTTTTTACTAGATTTATCATACTGTCTTAAAAAGAAAAAGGAAAACAGCAAGGTCGCCCCTTCAGTTACTGGCAAGCTCACCCATGCTCCCGTCAGTCCAAAAATTCCAGCTAAAACGATGACTAAAGGAATTAAGAAGATGTATCCACGAAATAACGCCAGCGCAAAGGCCTGCTTTGCCCGCCCAATAGCCGAAAAGAAGATACTAAAAACGACGTTAAAGGAAGATCCGAACAATGATAGAAAGAATATCGGAATTCCGGCAGCAGCCAATTGAATCAGTATTGGATCATTCTCACGATTGAAGGCAGAGATGATTGGATACTTTAAGAAAAACAGAAGCAGATATAAGCCGACCGCCATTAGAAAACTAGTTCTCAAACCAAAGTTCAACACTTTTTTGACTGTAGGCGTATCTCCTTTGTTTACCGCACGACTGATCAATGGTTGGATACCCTGCGCGACACCGGTAAATAGGGATAATGCTACTACTAAAATATTCGCCAAAACACCATATGCGGCGATGGCAATATCCCCTCCTAAGCCAATTAACACCTGATTGAAGACCAAGATGCTAACACCAGTGCTCATTTCAGCAAGAAAAGACGAAAGACCTAATTGGACACTTTTAGTGATTGTTCTCAGTTCAGGTATTGACCAAGTCAATGAAAGTTGGCGTTTCGAAAACTTGCGATGGGTACTCAAAATCATCAGGCTCAGTATTGGCGACAAAACAGTTGCTAATGCAGCACCAGCCATTCCTAGATTCATTGGGAAGACGAAAATATAGTCAAACACGATATTAAAAAGACTTGAACAAATCATCGCCTTCATCGCCAATTGCGGATTTTGATCGTTGCGAATGAACGCTAAACATAGGTTGTTCAAAATAAAAAATGGCGCCATCACTAGAATAAAGCGCATATACATGACAGTCAGTTCAACCGTCGCCCCGCTCGCACCCAATAGCAGTGCCAAATCATGACTAAAAAAAACACCAATAATTGTGAAGAAAAGCCCGATAGCGACACCGACAATTAACAGCTGTGAGAAATAATCGCCCCTTCTCCCCTTGAGGGTAAAAAGAGTGGCCCCCCCCATCCCCAGCAATAATCCTAGTCCTGTCAATAAATTAAACAGTGGAAGTGCGATATTCAAGGCCGCTAAGCCCAGCACCCCTACACCATTTGCGATGAAAAAGGTGTCTGCTAAAATGTACAGTGATAATCCCAATGTGCTTAAAACGCTCCGTGTTACATACCCTTTGATCTCGTTCATCTGAATTCCCTCCACAAAAAAATAGCATCCTACCCTCCGATGGCCTAAGGGGTAGACTGCTACTCAAAACAAAACCCGGCGATTTTGCTAAAAGTTCTTCATAATTTCCTTACATTCTAGCAACAAACAAATGAAAAGGCAACCACGATTTTTTTAAGTATTTAGATACATAATTCTTTCACCGTTTTCTGGATCATATTTCTGGCTATCGAGGAACCCAAATCGCTGATAATAGGGGATGATTTTTTCATTCTCATCATGCACACTTAAATAGATCCTTTCGACCGCATACTCTTGCTTCATAAACTCAATCAACAAAGGAATAAATAAGGTACCCAACCCTTCTCCTTGAAAGTTGGTATCAATCATTAAACGATCCAGCCACATTGCGCTCCCGTTTTTGGCGCCAATCATAGAGAATCCGACTAATCGCGTATCGTGATACAGCGCCAGTGGTCGCCAGTTAAATGAGCGATCATAAGCTGCTTCCAACAAAGACTGCTGGTTGGTTTCGATGAAGTTATTCTGGTCCTCTGAAACAGATAACGCCGCAATTTCACGCCAATTCGTCTCGTCAACATCCTTAATAAATAAATCAATCATCTGTTTTTCCCTTCTTTTCTCAACACCATCATCTGTTAACTACTGTTTTTATAATCCGCATTTTATCAGAAAAATAAGAATATCTCAGTACGCTAAAAAATTGACCCATGTACTCATTTAGATTTTCGAGAAAAAATAGTATTCGTTAGTTTTGTTCAACTACTTCCTTACTTTCACGCATAAAGATCGCCGCGCCGACAGCACCAATCAAAACGATTGTACCAGCAACGTAACAGATTTGAATTAGCCCTTTATCAAAGGCATCGACTACCACCTTCTGTAATTCGTTGGCAAAAGGGGCTTTGCTCAAAGCATCTGAAAAGGCAATTTCATGACCAGAAAATGGTCCAGCTTTAATCAAGCTCGTCGTTAATTTTTCTGGTAGTTGCAAGGATGACGAATGTTGATTCAACACGTCCGCATAACGATTGGCTTCCACCAACCCTAAAATAACTACACCAAAACTAGTACCAAATTGTCGGAAAACATTCAGTAAGCCAGAGGCCATCCCCATTTCTTGTGGAGCTACACCCTCTAATCCAGCTGAGTTCAATACTGGATTGACGATCCCGTTTGCGATCCCGATCATGACCAGCGTTGGCCATAATTGGGCATACCCCATGGTTGGTGATAATTGACCAATCAAGAAAATGAACCCAACCCCGCTGACTAATAGGCCAGCGACGATCATCCATTTCTTCGAAAATTTATTTCCAAGAATTCCGACAACTGGACCTAAAATCAATGACCAAACAGATAGCGCTAATTGACGAATTCCTGTATCAAAAGCGGACCACCCGATGTAATTTTGCATTAGGACAGTCAAGTACGTATTAAAGGCATATATTCCTGAGCCTAAAGCAAAGGCGACCAAAACAGAACCGATAAAGTTGATGTTTTTAAACATCTTCAAATTCATCATAGGGTTTTGAACTCTGCCTTCCACAAAAATAAACAATGCCAAGAAAACTACCGCTAAAAGCAGCCAGCCGCCCACACGTGGATCGGTCCAAGCTACACCGATATGCGTTTCTTTTTGAATCAAGCCATAAATTCCGCTAAATAAAGCCGCCGCAGATAAAATCATTCCCATAAAGTCGATTTTTTGGTCTTTTCCATAACTTGGTGTTTCATTTACGAAACGTATCGTCATCAGGACAGCGATGATCCCGATTGGTAAATTGATAAAGAAAATTGATTCCCAACCAAAGGCATCTACCAGTAACCCACCGACTAACGGACCTGAAGCGGAGGACAACCCGATGACTGATCCTAAAATACCTAAAGCCAACCCTCGCTGCTTGCCATCAAAGTTGGAGGCGACCAGAGCCATTGACAAGGACATCATCCCTGCTCCGCCAACTGCTTGTACACCACGCCCAATGTCTAAAATTAGTAATGATGGGGCAAAACCATTCACCACTGAGGCAATAACGAATAAGATTAAGCTAGCTAAAAAGACCTTTTTACGACCATACATATCGCCCATTTTTGAGACGATCAGTAAGGTGACCGCAAAAACTAAAGTATATGCATTCAAGACCCACTGCAATTGAGTAAAGGGTTCATTGAAGGCCTTTTGCATTGTTGGCAATGCCACATTGACAACTGTTACATCTAAAAGTCCCATGAAGACGCCTAAAGACATCGCGACCAATGAGAACCATTTTTTTGAAGAATTTTTCATAAACTGTTAACACTCCTACCATCTATAAATAGCAATCGACTCAACGAAAAGTTATTTTCGCTCAGCGATTTGTCTCTTGATCCAAGTTAATTTTGTTTGGGCGATTTGGATATCCAACTCATATGCTTCTACAAGAATGCGAAAACGTTCCGCATTTTCTGGAAAACGCTCTTGATGTTCCGCCATTTCATCTTGCGCTTTTTGATAGAAAGCCAGATCTTTTTCAATAAATGATTGGAATTCTGCTAAGATCTCTAATTGCTCATCGAGCGTTACGCTGTCCATTGACCGTAATTTAAAATGAATCATATCATTTCGCTTTGCATCTGAAGGAATTTTTTCTTTCATCAATTCAATGAAGCGGTCTACGCCCTTTGTAGTAATATGCCACAATTTCATCTTTCGTCCTTCTTCATAGACCGTTGAAGTGATGAGCCCTTCCTTTTCTAACCGTTCTAATGAAGGATAGAGCACCCCACTAGACACTTTTCTCATCGGCTGCAAAGCAGAACCGACGATTTTTTGTAGTTTATAACCGGTTTTATCACTGGTGATCAAAGAACCTAAAAGCAGTAAATCATACATGATATCCTCCCTTCCGACAAAAATATACATAAGTCTTTTAGATATATCGCCTTGCTTATTATAGGTCTTTTAGACATATTGTCAACCAAAAATTTTTTTCAATTAAAATAACTTGTTTCTTAAAAAAGATACGAAAAAAGATGACCTGTTGATCAGACCATCTTCTTCATTCAATTAAGTATTATCGCTTTAGATTTGTTGTGATATATAGTCCAGCATACAATGACTTAGCGTATTCTTAAACCTGTGATCTATACCATGGAAAGTATCCAAAACTTTTAGTTTTATGCCATCTGATGGTTGCACAAGCTCGACTTCAACTTTAATCTTCCAGAATCTGCATAGTTTTTTGTAGCTGATTTTATAACAATTTTCTTACGACTATTTTTTCATCAATTTCATATAGAGCTTCAAAACCAAAGTTGTGATAGAGCTGTTGCGGACCCATAAATTCCTGATAAAGCTCATTAAAGGATTTGTCTGGATAAGCTTCTAAAATGTCGAAACCCTCTTCTCGTGCATCAATAATAATCCGCTCTAATAGTTTAGATGCTACACCCATTTTTTGATATTCAGGATGAACGTAAAAGCAAAAGATACTTTTAACTTTCTGTGAGGGCTCTTGGTGAACGGAAGTTAGAATCTGGCGCCAGCCTTCACACTGGACGCATTGATTTTTCTCATTCGTGTTGCACCAGCCAATCACTTTTCCTTGCTCATAGGCTAGATAGCCTATGAGCTTACGGTTTTTGATTGAGGTAACAGCATAGTTTTTTCTCGTCTCTATCCGCTCAAAATTTTCACCATTGAACTCATTACTCGTCCAGCTGCAACAAAAGCACTGGTTTCCTTTTTCGAAAAAAGCGAGATAATCCTCCATCCGTTCTTCATTAATTTTATGAATAGTGATTTTCATCAAAAGCCCCCCATTTAATCATTTATCTTATCAATAATATCTTATTTCCATGAACATGTTCTTCAAGCAGTTTATCCGTAAAAACAGGATGACGTTTCCATAGCTTATTATTTCGTTTGGTAAAATTTAGCCGCGTTTGGGAAATCGAATCGTAAATAAAGTCCCTTCATTTATCTTACTCGATACTTCAATCGTTCCTTCATGCAGGCGTATTAGTTCTTTGACTATAGAAAGACCTAATCCTGATTCACTTAATTTTGTGTTTTTTCTAGAAGGATCAGCTTTGTAGTATCTATCCCAAATATTTTTTTGTTCTTCTTCACTCATTCCAATACCATTATCTTCAACAGTCACAATGGTATCAGAAGCTGTATCCTGCACTGCCACTTTTACTTTCCCGTTTTGGGTGAACTGGATCGCATTTTGAATGACATTTACCATGATTTGAATAAATCGATCATGATCAGCATATATTTCAATCGGGTGATCATTTACTAAATGCAACTCATTATTCATTGAGGTTGCTTTTTCGTTTAGTTGAGTGAAGATATTTTTAATCGCCTCAACCGCATCGAAATGTGTCAGTGATAAGGTGATTTGATGGCTACGGATATTTTCGTAATCTAGATTTTGTTTTACCAAGCGAATCAAGCGATCTGTTTCATTTTGCATTAGTAAAACGGCTTTGTCTTTTTGTGCTTCTGGAATCGCGTTATATCTGAGTCCTTCCAATAATCCTTTGATCGTTGTCAAAGGTGTTCGCATTTCATGGGAAGTATTCGCCATGAATTGTTTGCGAAGCTCTTCTTGTCGGATAATTTCCTTTTCGTTATCCTGTAGCGCAACGGCCATTTTATTAAAATCATGCGCCAACTCATGAAACTCATCTTTATTATCCTTTTCTTCGATTGCTATTTCGTAATTTCCATTGGCGATTTGATTTACCGCACGTTTTAAGTCATTGATTTTCTTCACTTGCCTTGCTGCTAGTCCGAAACTGATGGCTCCCCCAAATAATAGTGAGATAATAAAGCCTTTTAGCAGATTATCAGTTATCAGTTTTTGACTGTATTCCAGATCATGGGCAGACTTTGAAGCAATCAAAACTCCGTCGAACTTACTTGAACTATATCTATTAGAGAGAACGTAAGAAGTTTGATTAGGCTTTCCATTGAAATCATACTTAATTGTTTTATAGATGTGTTCACCATTTCTAATTTTTTCCCATTCTGAATTATTTAACAGTGATTTCGATATTTCTAAATTTTCAGTTGGATAGATAATATGCTGTTGACTATTGATCATCACAAAATTGATTCCTTGATTCGCCAAGACTCTTTCAGCATTGTATAAGGAATATATCAGGCGATCTTCCCGACTTAGATCATTATAAGGATCCGATGTAAACGATTCAGGATAATCTGGTTCAGAAAGATCTAACATGCTTTGAACAGAGTCAATGTAGCTTTCAATTTCACTATAATTCTGGTTAACCAATGTACGTCTATTTATATTGGTAAAAGCCACGCCGATAAAAATAATTGTGAGAATAATTAAAAACCAAAAAGCCAGCAGCTGCTGATACAGATATTTCATAGCCATCCTCTTCTTATTTCATTTATTATCTATCTTTACCTTAACGGAAACTTAAATGTAAATCTCATAATTCATTAAATTTTCAAAGAATAATCTTACTTTATGAGAAAATCAGCTATTCTCTATTCCAATCGGATGCTAAACTAAAATAAGAATGAAATGTATGGGGTGTTTGGATGGTAAAAGAAGACAAATTGGATGCTGCTCTGCAACTAAAACAAGCCATTAGAGCAAATGACGAAAACGTAAATGTTCAATGGAACCTAGAAAATTCAGATATTATTACAAAAATTTTAGCTGAGAATTATCGTACGGATACCTTCACAGGTTTACGTAAGCTAGAATTTTTATTGGCGGAGCTTTCAGAAATCCCTTTTTTTGAGCGATTGGAAAAAGTTCAAAAAATGCTTGATACACTTCACAGCTTTACAAATGTTCAGCAGGGATACTCGCTGACTGGTAAGCAAGACGGTGTCCTAGCTTGTCATAACGCAATTTGTACATTGGTTTTCATTCGTGCTGACAAAAAAGAATGGGCTGAACAAGGTGTTCGTTGGATTATCTCTTTCCTACCATTTGATAAAGGCGAAACTTCCACCTGGCAAGGTAAAGATCTTTTTCATCGTTTTGGCGGGTGTGTCGGCAAGGGACCTTGCTATGACGGGCTAGTCAAATCAGTTAAGGCGCTCTCGGAATATTCAAAAAAATATGGCGATCTTCCAGGACTTCAGGAAAAATTGCAGCTAGGACTAGCTTATATTTTGGATCATCGCGCTATTTTTCATCAGCATAGCGATGAGTACCTATATAAGGACCTGATCACTCTTTTCTACCCTTATCCTTATCGCACCAATGTAATTGAAGTGTTAGCTTTACTGAAATCTGAGAAGCTTCTCGATCGAGCCGAATGTCAGGCGGCAATTGATTATTTGCGAAGGAAACAAATGAAGGATGGCTATTGGCAGGCGGAAAAAATTTTTATGAAGAGCTCTTGGGTTCCTTTTGATCAGTTGAAGAAGTCGGGAACGTGGATTAGTGATGAGATTAATTGGATATTAGCTAAATAAAAAGACCTCTATGACAATTTCTAGTCATCGAGGTCTTGATTCTATACTATTAGTGACTCAAATGATAATACTCATCTTCCATCCGTTGCATTCTCTCTCGTTCCTTTTTGTTGTACCAAGGAGAAACGGTGAAGGCTAGGACATCATTGATCAAATAAACCGAACTGTTAACAAACATTGCAAGACTAGCCGAGCCATGTCTGAATGAAATGTACCACAGCACCATTTGTGCAAGTCCTGAAGCTAGCCACCAGTAGTATTGATTGTTGTAACGTAAGAAGCTGATGATTCCGGCACTGAGACTGATCGAAAAGGCAATCGCATCGATCCAAGGACGTGGATCATCGGTAAATCGCTGAATCAGATAACCGGAAACAAAGTAAACAAAAATGGTACTGATGATCGCTGTTACCCACGTTTTACCAGTGAACTTGCGGATTTTTGAGGCCATGTTGTGGTTCCATTCTTTACTTAATAATACGGGGATATCTAATGTGATCATATAAGCAATTTGTTCGCCGATACTCAAGTAGTTCTTCGCTGAGTAACCGACATAAATAAAACAGATGGCTGAAATGATTCCTAATATACCGTTGACCGATTTCGCTGCATTAATGGAAAGAATACATAACACACCTAAAGTCGTTCCGATAAACGTGATTACAGTAAGCAGTGTGATCGGCTGATTGACTAAGGTCATTATCTGGCAGCCCAGACTGAAGAAAAATAAATAGTAATTTTGTTGAGGCCAGCCTTTTAACTGGTGAAGTAGAAATTTGAAATAATTTAACATGGTGGAGCTCCTTATTCGTAATAATGTAATAATTTTTCTGACGTAAAAATTCAAAAGATTCTCGTACGCATACCATTCTTCTGGAAAACGATCGTTCTTTAATCATTTTAAAAAGTGGAAAGACTAAAAAATTCCTTTTTCAATCTTTCCGTTTGAATAATAGCGAGGTATTTCAATTTCCTGCTTGTTCAACTTCTTGGTTTCGGCTTTGATTCGTTCGATGACTGTTTCTGCGGCCTGTGGATCAGCCACAAAATCGTAGTGGTCGCCGTCGATCTGAATTTTCGGGCAAATATCAAAGCTGTCATACCACTGCTCGTATCGCTCATTGACCATCCGATAGTAGTCATATAGCTCTGAGTTGGCGGCGATTTGTTCATAATCGCGTCCACGTTTTTCAATCCGATCCAGCATTACATCAAAAGAAACCTTAATATGAACCAACAAATCCGGTCTTTTCTTCGGAGCGGCATGCTCCAATTCCTTCAACATCGTATCCAGCAAATTGTCATATTGCAGCACTTCCTGCTGGCTTACACGCCCAAGGTCAGCATTCAAATGAAACAGCAAACCGTCTTCATAAATTGAACGATCAAGAACATTGTCGGCTTGCTTTAAGGCATCCTTCATCGCCAAAAAGCGTTTATTTAAAAAGAATATTTGTAACAGAAACGTATATTTTTCTGGATTTGAGTAAAACAACGGCAGCACTTCATTGTCATCGACGTTTTCATAAAATGGCTTTGAATTCATTTCTTGCGACAACATATCTGTCAAACTGCTCTTCCCTGCACCAATCGTACCAGCAATTAATAGCATCGTTTCATCCATCCCTTCTTATCAAAAATAATCACTTGTCTTTTTAAATCCTTGATAATAGTACTCCTAAATTTTTCTGATGTAAAGACTAGATTTTGTGTCTATTTAATGATATACAAAAAAACAACACAATATATAGTGTTGTTGGATTTGTCTTATTGTAGATGCTTTTCTTCCTTATTCTGACGAATTTTGGTTCAAATAAAAAATCCTCTCTGCTTCACACAAAAAGGATTAGACAATTTAATAATCAAACTGACGATAGTAGCGACGAATATCTAATGGATGGCAATTTAATTTTTCAACATGGGCATCGATTCGTTGAGTCACACAATGCATCAATAGATGCGGCAACACGCGCCCGCGATTTTTTTCACTGATCCCTTCGATCGGATAATCTTTCGAATCGATAAAGGTATAGTTTCCGCAAATACGGGGCAATAGATTTTTCACCCGTTCAGCTAATGGTCGCTGTTCATCTTCACCTAAGAATAACGTTACTGGCGTGGTTTCATCAACAATTTCTAATGTACCATGTAGAAATTCAGCTGCATGGATCGATTTAGAGCGCAGCCAGCTTTGCTCTTCCCAGTAGCACATCGCATAGGAATAGACAGCTCCCCACTGATTACCTGCACCAATGAAATAGTGGATGTCGTCATGACGATGCTTCTCAGCAAACTCGCGGCCAAAATCTTCCGCTTGTTTTTCTGCCTCAACCAATCCTTTGGCTAAGTGTTGCTCCAATTCTTCATAATACTCTTCGTAATCAAGGAAATCTCCATTCTTATTCATCAAGCGATCCGCAACCATGAAGAATTTGATTTGTTCTGTCCCGGGAGCTGGATAAGTGATTACGTGATCACAGCTTTCCGCCAGTTTGGTCCCTGCTGTGTCAATAAAACCTAATAAGGTTGCGCCCACTTCTTTGATCAAATCCACTGCTTTCACGACTTCTTCTGTCGTTCCGGTTACTGAAGAAAGGATGACTAATGAATCTTTGGTTAGCCGCCGATTCCCGGTTGTGTAATATTCAGCTGCGTGTTGAACATAGACTGGTAAATCACTGCGACCGTTAATATAGGTAACCGCCTGCATAGCAGAAGCATACGTGCCGCCGATTCCCAGATAAAAAATATTGTCATAGCCCTTCTCACAAACTTCATCAATGATTTTCTCTACCTGCGGACGTAACTCTAATGCCCCTTGGATATCATCAATCTGCTGCTGTTCGTTAAATTTCAACATGTCATAAACTCCTCAACTTTTATATTTTACTTTTTAATACATCATCAAAATCATCAAAAATTCGTTGACTTAAATCAATTCCTTTTGCGCTCGCTGTAAGATAAGCAAGTAACTGGAACGGTATGATCAATAATAATGGTGAAAATAGTTCTGAAATGGTTGTATCTAAGCCTAGAACATCACGATCAGAACTTTTCTCTGTCGTCACAGTTATAACTTGTCCGACGTACCCTCTCATGTATTCAGCAAGTGCCTGCGACCGGCTTTGATTCACACTTGGTGTTTCAATAAAGAACAACGTGTGTTCCCAGTTAGCTTCTAAATAAGGACCATGCATATAAGCCTCTAACTCAAAGCCTGAGCTAGGACGGCGAACCGTTTCAGTGAACTTGGTTTCAAATTCCCTTGCTGTTCCCCAGTTGGGACCATAGCCTAATGCAGCAAACCGTGCCCCAAGCTTCAAGAGGTTTGCATGTTCTTCAAAAAAGGCGTTGGTCTTATCAATCACACTTGGTATCCGAGAAATTCCTTCAGCTAATTCTTCCTTAAGGGCATGGAGCTTTTGTTCATCAATTTGTTTTTTTGACACACCGACTTTGATCGCCAGCAAAAACAATTGTAAGACCGTTGCTGAAAAGCCTTTGGTTACAAAACCGACCGTTTCAATTCCCATATCCAAATCAATAACCTTATCAACGACTTGAGCAATAGGGCTGTCTAAATCACTCGTCAACACAATTCGTTGGATTTCGCTGCCGCTTAATTCCTTCATGGCATCAATTGTCGACGCGCTTTTCCCACTTTGAGAAACCCCAATAATCGTATCTGTTCCTTTGATCAATCGTCCATAATGTTTAAAATTGTAGGGCTCTTCAATCGTAATTGTGACATCCGCAAGTGTTTCAAATGCCAGCTTGGCGGATAAACACGCATTATAGGAAGAACCTGTCGCTAAAATCGTAACAGTATTCATTTCAGCCAATTGTGTGTCCCATGAAAAATCGTAGTTATCCAAAATCTTCGTCAATGTTTCCTGCTCTTGATTAATATAATCAAGCATCGTCATTGTTGCCATTTTGTCCCTCCATTCTTAAAAGAAACCGATCCATGAGCCTAGGATGCCGAAAATCGCTAAGCCTAACAAAATCGTTAATGCTTTGACTTCTTTCTTCAGCAGATAGAAAACAGCTCCGAATGCTCCAAGTGATAAAATTCTTGGTACGATATCATCAAAGATGCTTTGAACCGTCACGGCATTTTCGCCGCTGCCGATTTTCAAAGGAATGTTGATATCGATCATGGAGGCTGTCATTCCGCCAACTACCATCAAACCAATGATTGAAGCGCCTAAGGTCAAGCTTCCCATCATGCCATTTTCCTGAATTTTCTTTAAGAAGCCGGTTCCCAGTTTATAGCCCCAAGAGGTTCCGAAATAGCGGAACAATAAATGCGGCACATTAAAGATCACTGCGAAAAGAATTGGTCCTAAGATATTTCCCTGCAAAGCCAGCGAAGTTCCGACACCCGTAGCAATCAAACGTAAGGTTCCCCAGAAAAACGAATCGCCAAGTCCGGCTAGCGGCCCCATCAATGAAGTTTTGATATTATCAATCGTGGAAACATCAAAGTTTGGATCATTGGCATTTTCTTCCTCCATTGCGGCATTGATTCCTAAAATCAAGGTCACAATATGAGGAGTGGTATTAAAGAATTCCAAATGACGTTTTAGAGCCCCAGCCATTGATTCCTTTGTCCGATAAAGTTTCTTCAG
Organism: Enterococcus sp. GPZ-007; assembly: GCF_059374735.1. Lineage (NCBI taxonomy): Bacteria > Bacillati > Bacillota > Bacilli > Lactobacillales > Enterococcaceae > Enterococcus > Enterococcus sp. GPZ-007. The sequence continues at coordinate 126,988 of NZ_JCAFYN010000005.1, forward strand.
AATCGGAATCATCGCGTAGCAGTAAGCCAAGTTCATTTGACGTTCATAGTTCCATGAGAATTCCATTTGGAAAGACCGCCAGAAGACCTTATTTAAATCCTTCTTTGTGATTTTCAGTTCATTTTTTTCATTAGAAGTCATCATCGTCCACTACCTCCCCTGTTGATGTTTGCGCGCTGTTGTTCTGTCCACCCCGAACGTTCATAATATTGACTACAACTACCGCTACGATTGCACCGAAGATGGCAATCCCGGTAACCGGAATTTCTAGGTAGGCAGCTAAAGCAAAGCCCAAGAAGAAGTACGGAGCGACTTGTTTGTTGATCAATAAACGAGCCAGCATTGCGAATCCTAATGCTGGAATCAGACCAGTTGCTACTGACAAGCCATGCTGAATAAAGTCAGGAATCATAGCTAATAAGTTGCCGACCGTTTTACTCCCAACCATGAATGAGATCATCACGACTAGCCCCAACATCAGAGACAAACCAAAACCAGCAGTTAAGTGCATCCGCTCAACACCTTTGTAGTTTCCGTCTTCCGCATATTTATCCGCTTTTTGGTTCATTATCGGGATCAAAATACCAAGATAAATATTTTTCAAGATCAACGTAAGTGTTGCGATCGGCAAGCCTAATAGCAACGCCGTCTCCGTTCCGGCTCCAGCAGTAATCGCAAAAGCAGTTCCCAGAACACCCCCAGTAACAACATCCGGGGGAATCGCCGCTCCAACCGAGAAGGAACCAATAAATGCTAATTCTAGCGTTGCCCCCATGATAATTCCGGCTTTTATATCTCCCAGTACAATCCCAGTAAACAATCCTGTCACAATCGGACGTGACAACAAGGAGGTCCCTAACGCGTATTCAGACTGAGCAATGAATGCGACTAACCCAAGTAAAAGTGCTTGAACAAGCATATTTCTTCAACCTTTCTTTTTTTAAAGGACTTCAGTAACAGCTACTTTCTTATCTGTTGGCACTTGACGAATCTCCACTTCGATTTGATTAGCGACTAATTCCTTCAGCATTTCTTCTTCTTCCGGCAAAACATTAACCGCTTTGCCAATGCTGCGAGTGCCTTCTTTAGCTTTGATTCCACCTAAATTAATTTTTTTGATTTCAGGATAGGCCTGCGCCAATTTTTTCGCATCGGCAATTGATTCCACGACGATAAACAGCTTGTACTTATCAGTCACACCGCTTTCTAACGCCTTAATCGAATCCTCAATATTCTTGATGACCAGTTTCACGCCTTGCGGTTTTGCCAATTTAATTGTCGTTTTGCGAATCTCGTTTGTCGGTACATCATCGTTTGCGATCAAAATACAATCTGCTCCTAAACCTTGTGTCCAAGAAAAGGCGACTTGTCCATGAAGCAGACGATGGTCTACTCTAGTTAATAAAATCATTTTTCATCCCTCCATTTTCCTAATAGATTAAAACTCTTCTTCTGCTACCTCAGTACTGATTAATTGATTACAAAACTGAATCGTTTGCTTCGCTGCTGTCAATGATGTCTCTATCAACATTGATAATGATTCTGCTATTTGAAGCTGCATCGTCAGCTCAATTAAAAAAGGCAGGTTCATTCCAGCAACCAAATAAAAATTCTCCCTTTGGATGTGAGCTAAAAATTCATTATTTACACTGCCGCCAAGTAAATCCGTCACCACCACTAATTCATGATCACGATGACGAGTCATTAGTTCATTTACTGCTTTTTCCAAATCAAACTCTTCAGCTAAATAACAGTCCAGCGTTTCAATCTCAGTATTTTCGCCACAGATCAATTCCAGTGAAGATTTTATTCCTGATGCTAATTTTCCATGTGATGCTAGAACTAGTTTTCTTTCCAATCATTTCACCTCTCAATCTCTTCTACACTTTAATAAAAAGCAAGCGGTGTGCCAACTATAGTGGCGCACCGCCTGCTTTGTTAAAATTCTTCATCTTTCATCGAGGTATCCGCGTTTCGATAAACAATATCAAAGATATAGGCAATTTCAGAATCTGGGATTGTGACACTATAATCTCGCTCAATGACACTAAACGCTTTTTTGATCGTTTCCAGCGGTTCTTTTTGACACTGATACAAATCAGCATAACCCTCATAGGTTTCAATCGGAACATTTCGGATTAAACGCTCGATCAAGCAGCTGACATGGACATAGAGCGCTAGTTTTTTCGCATTAGAAAGCTGAATCCTCCCGGCTAATTCCAAGTCACGCATGAATAGATCAATCTCACTCATAACTTTGTCAGTATCAAGAATCGTGACAGAATCAATCACTTTTTCCAGAGAGAAGTTTCGGATGACATTCGTATTAAAAATCTGATTTGCCTCTTCAGTCATGACTTGATCGAGCCATTCACTTAACACTTGCTGCTCATCGCCTGAAATTAGTTCCTCCAAAGAAAGATATGGAATGGCCTCGATTTGAGGATCATCGGTTCCGATAATCCCTAAGACATCATAGATCGAGAATACCGTCTCATCTAGTTTCTTTTCTTCCAAAACTCGGTATTCATATGGCAAAATCTTTAGTTCACAGGACCCAGGAAGGCTTTTTTCTAACAGGTGACAAATTTGAGTGGCTGTTCCGATTCCAGTTTGACAGGTGGTCAACAATGCTTTGGTGCGGTTCTCTTCAGGGTAAATTATTTCCCAATCAAAGCTCGCATCAGTGGCAGCCATACTTGCGATCTCATTTAAGCTTTTCTGATGTTTAATATTTTCACCAACGGCAATGGCCAGCGGTGTTGTCACATTGTTCATAATGACAATCGGCACATTGATCTGCTTAGGAAAATATTGATAAATTTCTTTGAGACTGCCCATATCTACTAAAATAACTAAGCCGTTGGAAATATCATTATTTTCACTGTAATCCAAAATTTCCTCAGCAATTTGCTGCGGCGTCACGTCTAAAGGCATATCAAAGGATTCAAAAATATCGTTTGCCAAAAAACGGTTTGCCACATTGGCAATACTGCTAGCCGTTGCATAACCGTGTGCTACGATGACAGCCTTCGCTATTCCTTGTTCCTTCGTCCAATCGGCTTTTTTCAAATATAAAGTTAAAACAATCCGGTCCATCGCTGATATTTCGATATCGATTTTAGGTTTGCACAATTCAAGGATTCTTTGCACATAATGGTAACTGGCTGGATAAGCCTCTGAAATTTGTGTTTCTAGCTGACGAATGAGTTCCATGATTTGATTGTCTTCTGGCAGCCAGCGACTAGAACCTCGTTGAAATAAATAATATCCGATAGCATACACACTATTGCCATTAAATTTGATCTGGTAGGCATTTTCCATTTGGCGGAAGGTTTCACGAATATATTGGGTCAAATATAGCAACATCTCATGTTTTTGCTGACGATCTGTTTCAAACAGCAAATAATCAAACAGCTGATCCACGATTTCTTTCAACTTCGAGTGACAATCACTTAACTGACTTTGGCATTCCTGATAAGCCAGAATCATTTTGGCGAATGTATCCTCAACACGTTTTTGACTTTGTGTATTCGACAACATCAAACGATCTAATCTTGAATCGCTATGGATCAATACTTCTTCCGGCAGCGAAGTTTGCAGATTTTGATGATTCATGGAAAGCAATGCCTCGGGAAGATGGTGAATCGTAAGTTTGATCTGTGGATCGTGAATAGCTTCAGAAAAAGCCTTTGCTACCATGACTTTGACAATATTTTTTAATTCGCCGATATTTCCCTTAAAACTCCCATTTGCTAATAATTCAAGGGTTTGCCCGCTGACTCTTAGATCCCGCTTAATCTTCATCTGCTCACTGATCAAGAAGGAGTAGATCAGCTCCAAGCGTTCATTCCTCGCTCTTTGCTGTAATGAAGGAATCGTTACTTGGATCGGAATTCGCCGAATGAAGGTATTTAGAAAATTGCTGGTTAGCTCCTCTGTTGTTGCAAAAAATAATCTTGTCTGAACTTTAATGGGATGGTTCGTATCTCCCACGCGATAAATTTCACCTTGATCTAAATAAGTAAATAATTTTTCCTGTCCTTCACCATTCAAACGATGGACTTCATCTAAAAAAAGAATACCGCCATCAGCCGCCTCAAACACCCCTTTACGATCTGATTCCGCTCCGGTATAAGCGCCTTTCACACTGCCGAAAAGATTACTTGTCAGCAGCTCGGGGTTATTGGCATATTGCGCACAGTTCAGAGTAATAAATGGAGCATCCTCTGCTATCAATTCATTTTGAATACAATAATGATGGATCAGCTTGACTAAATAGCTTTTCCCGGTACCGCTTTCGCCGTTGATCAATACAGGTAAGCCACCATCAGGATAATTTAGCGCTGCTTTGATTTGTTCGATCACACGATTCAAGCTTTTGTCGTGGCCGATTAAAAGAGAAAAGAAATCCTGCTCTTTACCGAACATCGGCTGTTCAGATAAAATCGTTTGAACACTTTCATAATTATTTGTACTCAATGCAAAGAATTGTTTTTCAAAAGCGTTTTTGTGAAAATAATAGACCGGACGTGAGTTTATTTTTACGAGCTCGCCATTTTCAGTCAATTGATTCAAATATTGACTGACTGTATTTCGTTTAACCTTAAAGATCTGCGCTAATTTTGACGCAGTAAAAAGGTCACTCAAATCATCTAAATCGAGAAAAGCCGTTTGATTCTTTAAATAATGTAACAGTTCTTCCTTCATATACTTCCCTCCTTCTTTTTATAATAGAAAATAATGATCTAAAGTCAATTCTTGTTTTTCAATCTCAAAAAAAGATTTTCGAAAAAAAGGTGTTTCCTTCAATCTATTAAGCAATCCCCGTGCCAATCAAAAGCGATGCGGAGTTCTGCGCTTCCTTGTGAAATGTAATAGAGATTTTCAACACTTTAACAAAATCAGGGAACTGTTGAAAAGAGTGTTGAGTCATTTATTATCAGAGGTTAAGGCTTTGTGAGATTAAAAAACGAACCATTCAAGAGAATAATCTCCTAAATGATTCGTTTTGGTACTACCATTCCATATCTTCCATTTGATCTTCTAGCTCACGAATTTCTTGTGTGAGTTCTTCAATCGCATCTTTTATTTCATCTAATGTCATGCCGCTAGAACTATAACCTTTGTAATAAGCAGTCACATAATCGGAGTCTTCCAGCTGATGCAAGCGATTTCTAAGGCTGCCTAAGCGTTCAATATCTTTTTCATATTGTAGTTCATTCATTATTTTCGACTCCCTTTTTTATGCTAAAGCCTGCGGACTTGGTAATTGTGGTCCTTTGCCTTCTCTAGCCAAGACCCAATCATCATTATCCCACATTTCAGTTTTCCGACGTCCACGCATATAGTCCCAACGTGAATCGATCTCCATCTCAATAACGGCACCATCACCGCCTAGTGTGACCCAATTGTAACTGCCATTTCGATGTGCAAATTTGATCCATTGAACAGGAAATGTTTGTTCTGTACCATTCCCATCTATAAATGAACGTTTTTGCTGCTCAATTCGAATGAAGGACAAGCCTTTGGCATATGTTCGATTGGTTTTATAAAATATTTCCTCCGCAACTTCCTTTGCGTGTTCCTTCAATAATAATTTTCCTACTGGCACCTCAGAATAGTTTTTGAAGCTTACTAGTGCTTCTTCTTCGCTTACTTCGATGATTCTTGCGCCATTATAGGTAAAATGCCCATCTATTTGATAGCGATCAATTGTGACCGCTTGATTATTTCTTGATTCAATCATTTCACTAACCAAGCTATAGTTTTCAGGAATCGTTGTTAATTGTTCTGCTAAGTGACGTTTCGTTTGCATCTTTATCGCCCTTTCATTCAGCGTTGGATAACTTTCCCAACAATTCTTCAAATGTTTCTTGTTCCTCAGGTGTTAATAGTGAGAGAAATTTAGCTTGCGCATGATCAACCTTTTCGATGATTTTTGTATAAACGGTTTTTCCTTCATCTGTCAACGCCAGCAGAAACCCCCTGCGATCATGATCATTTTTTTCTTTGGTCACAAATCCTAAATCAATCAATTTTTGCGTAGTTCTCGTAACATTACTGCCGTTGAGTCCAGTTAGCGTGATCAGCTTCTCCTGTGCCAACCCGTCATAATCATGGATTTTTACAATAAAGTAATAATTTGAAGAGTTCAGCTTCAGCGGCGCAAGTTCTCGATCAAGTTCTTTATGATAATCTCTGGTTATTTTGGCTAACCATTTCAAGTTACTTTCTGTGTACTGCTCCATAAACGGCCTCCTTAAGTTGTTAAAAATTCAAAACAACTATTTAATTGCGTGCGCAAGCATATAATAGAGCGAGTACTATTTTTTGTCAATTGATTCGTTTCTTTATCCTTAGTAAAATAAAAAGACGTCATGGTCATCAACCAAAAAAATCAACCATCTGTTAAGATGATTGATCAAAGTTTTTAAAGCTCTTTCTTCTCTATAAACTTAAATGAAAAAAAGAAAGATATCCCGCCAGCGATGATTGCTGCAATCGTACTAACAGTGAAAAGGAGCCCTAGCGGAATCTCAGAAATCCGATGTAAAAGTGCCACGATATCAATTCCTAGTCGCTCAAACAAACCTTTCCCCAAGAATACGAAGAAGAAAATGATTGCCATTACAACCATAATGATCATTCGACTTTTGCCTTCACCAAACTTAAAGTAAAATGGCAGAATTAAACTGATATAAAAGGAGCCAGCGATGAAAACACTAGCTAAAACGAGCAAGAGATTTTTCAGATCAATGGTTCTCCCCTGCATTGTATTCATAATTATAAGGACCAAAACCGAAAGTAAAATCGCTGCGATCGAACTGATATAACATAAGGAATATTTTTCAATCACATATTTTTTTCGTGAGACGGGCATCGTGAATAAAAAGGTAAAGCCATGATTCATTTCATCAAGTGTAATAGTGGTAAAAATAATCGACAATACAAAAAATATCATAAATAGTGGAACCAGCACCAATGTTTGGAGATTATAAGCATTCATCACCGTCAAAAAGATCGTTGCTAGAAAGAATAATTTTTGCTTTGCTAGTAAATGGAGATCTTTAACATATAATCCTCTCATTCTAATTCCCTCCCATCATCAGATAGACAATTTCATCTATATTCGCTTTTTCAACTGCCACCTCAGGATAATTTTCACGATAAAATTGGCGCTGCTTCGTTAAGCATTGATAACCGAAACTAGCGGGCAATGTTTTTGCGATATGTGCTTTATCCAGTTTAGAATATTGGTCATCTGTTAATTTTAGGATTCCGTATTCGTCTAACAATATATCCGTATCTTCACTTAAAATGATCTTCCCTTGATCAATAAAGTATAAGGAATCGCAAAGCTGCTCCAAATCTGTCGAAATATGTGAGCTGATCTAAATACTGCGAGATTCATCTTTCTCAAGATATTCTTGTAAAAGGTTTAAAATTTCACCTCGAGCGATAACATCTAATCCAGCCGTTGGTTCGTCCAAAATCAAAAGGTCTGCATTGTGGCTGATCGCGATCAATAAGCTCAGACGCGCGTTCATTCCGGTGGAAAATTCTTTTAACGGCTTATTCAAGGGAAGCTGAAACTCTTCGCATTTCTCTAAAAAATAATCCTGCTCAAATTTTGGATAGAAATTTCGCAATATTGATACGATTTCTTTTATAGAAAGTGCTTCGTAAAATCCAGCATCACCTAATGACGCCCCAATACGTTGTCGATCCTTATCTGTGATTTTATCGATCGGTTTGCCGAAAAGCTCAGTCATTCCGGCATCTCTACTAATCAAACCGAGAGCGATTTTAAAGGCCGTACTTTTTCCTGCCCCATTACGTCCAACGAGCCCGACAATTTGACCACTCTCAAGTGACAAGGAACAATCTAATTCAAAATCTTTATACTGTTTTTTTACATTTTTTAGTTTAAGCATCATAACCCCTCCAGTATTAGCTCCAACAGTTCCATCAACTCTTTATCGCTTATTCCGACTAAGTGTGCTTTCGTGACAATCCCCTCAAGTTCGTCTTGGATCGTTTTGAGCTGTTCCTCCCGCTTCATGGATGGATTCACTCCACAAACGAAGCTCCCTTTCCCATGAACGGTCGTAATCATCCCTTCTTGATCCAATGCATCATATGACTTTTTTACCGTCAACGCGCTAATTTTCAATTCTTTGGCCAAAGATCGCACGGAAGGCAATGGATCATTTTCCTGCAGATCCCCTTGAATGATCGCACCTTTAATTTGTTCTACCAGCTGTTCGTAGATTGGCGTCATCAATGAGTGCTGAATAATAATTTTCATGTTTAATCCACCTCTTCGTAAACAGTATATAACAGTATATATCAGTCGTCAATATTAGGTTGGATTTTTCTTCTAGTATGCTTCAACAATATCTGTCACAATAATAAATAAAAGAAAAAATGTCACACTTATCGTCTTTGTTTGTCTAATAAGTAAAGGAGGCAAAAAGAAATGGAAATAGATCGAGAAGCATTGCTCATCCAATCAGCATTGATTGGCGATGCGGATTCTTTATCGGAATTACTTAATGATGTAAAAGACAGCATTTTTAACTTATCGTTGCGAATGTTGGGGAATGTTTTTGACGCAGAGGATGCCACCCAGGAAATTCTATTAAAAGTCGTCACGAACTTCTCTACTTTCAACCAGCAAAGCCGTTTTAGTACATGGGTATATCGAATCGGGGTCAATCATTTAATTAATGATCAAAAAAAGCGATCGTTTCGCGAACAATTAACATTTGACCTGATGCAGAAGGATTTGGAACAGCCAGTTCCAGAAAGTGATATGGCATTCACTGACTTTGAAGAGGAAGAATTGGCTGAGGAATTAAAGCTATCGTGTACGAACATCATGCTACAATGCTTGAGTCCGCAAGATCGTTGTGTATTTATATTAGGCACTATGTTCAAAATGAATAGCAAGTTAGCTAGTGATCTTCTGCAAATGACGCCGGATTCTTTTCGCCAAAAACTGTCCCGTACTCGAAAAAGAATGGGAAAATTTTTGTCGATTTATTGTGGCCATTCAGGCGGTAAATGTGATTGTCGAAGACGTGTACCCTTCGCAATCAAACAGCATCGGCTAAATCCCTCAAGTTTGGAATATTCATCTTTGAGAGAACTGAACTTGGCAGAAATTTATCACCAAAAAAACAATATGGAGTTTATAGATGATCAAACTCTTCTGTTTGATACACTTTCTCATTATCAGTCTGCGTTCGATGCAAAAATTTTTATGCAAGACTTACTAAAATCTAAGCAACTTTCTGAACTAATTAAGGAGGATTCCATCTATGGCTTATAATCAGATTTTTGAATACTTATTAGCGTTAGAGAAAAACAATAATCAAGAGTGGTTTCATCAAACGAAAGAAGAACGAATGGCAGTTGTTCAAGAGTTTAATCAGTTGGTAGATGACTTTTCCCATGCACTCCATGAAAAAGACCAAGACAGCCCGATTCTTCCTGCGAAAAATCTAACATTCAAGCTTAATCGAGATACGCGTTTCAGTCATGATAAATCTCCCTACAATCCTGTGTTTCGCGCGCACATTGGACCAAAGGGAAAATTACCAATTCCAACAGGCTACTTTATTTTCTTGAAGCCCAATGACCAGTCCTTTTTAGGAGGCGGACTATTCGCCGATATGTTTTCTGATGCGACTGATCTTATTCGTCAGGCTTTGATCAAACACGAGTCGGAATTTCTGGCGATCATCCAGAAACCGGCATTCAAAAAACACTTTTCGGTTTTAGGAACACAACTAAAGCGAATGCCTCGTGGATATGAACAATATGCGGATTCCCCTATCGCTGATTATTTAAAATTTAAGAGTATGTATTTGGAGTACTCGTTGACTGATCAGGAGATATTAGAGTCGGATGATTTTGTTGCGCAAGCTGTAAATATATTTATATTGATGAAAGACTTCAATCAATTCTTGAATACTGCCTTAAAAGGGTTCAAATTTCCTGAAAGAAAATAAACTAAAAACAGCCAACCCTTTTATGCGGTTGGCTGCCTCTATTTCACAGAAGATTTATTTATTTTTGTTGTTCTAATTCTCCAACTACTTGTTTGCTTTCTTTTGTTTGAATAATCAGTGAAACAATCCCTGCTAATACAAAAACTAGAGCGATAAAGATGAAGGCCCCTCCGTATGATCCGCTGGTATTTACCAGCCAACCTATAATCATCGGCGCGAAGAAGCCGCCAGAAACACCAATCGCATTAATAATCGAATACTTGGTCGACACTTCTCGTTCAGCAAAAATCTTGACTGGCAGACTCATCAAAGTAGCGAAGCCAATACTTGCTGCTGCGATCGCGACCGCCAAGAAGAGCATACTTAAAACTAATGAATGACTCTTTGATAATAAAAAGGCCACGATCCCACCCAGTGCGGATGCAAAAAAGATAACTTGTTTCTCTCTATCCTTAAAGTAACGTCCCATCATAGAACCAGCGAACATTGCACTAATCATCATAACAAATCCAATCAAAGCACTCATCATGGCCATCTTATTCATCGTCAAGCTGAATTCATCCACTAAATAAGAGGCAATCCAGCCAGTCATACCGTAAACGGCTGCGTTGATGAAAAATGCCGCTAAAACCATGATCCAAACATTTCGATCCTTGATTATTTCAAAGAAGGAAATGTTCGTTTGATTGGCCGAAACGATTGGCTGTCCGCTTGTTTTTGGAATTCCTCGAATCATTAGAAAACCAATCAACAACACGATTCCACCATAAATAAAATACGTCATTTTCCATCCTGCCAATGTCAGTAAAGGCGCCACTAACAATGGCCCAACAATTCCAGCAAATCCCGAAGAAGCAATCATGGATGATTGGACTGAGCCACGTTTTGCCGGCTCCACTTCTTTTGTCACAAATGCGCTAACTGCTGAAGGATACCCTGCATGGGCAAAAGATCCTGCCGCAAACCGAATCAGCAATAAATACATAAGTGAAAAACCGAAGCCTAAACAAATCATCAATACACCGATCAGCAAAATCGCGAACGTCATAATTTTACGACTGCCTAGACGATTGCCTAAAAAACCGAACGGAATTTGAAATAGCGTATACCCAAGAAAGAAGGCACTTAAAATCAGCCCCTTTTGTCCTGCATTAATACCCAGGTCTTGTGCAATCGGAATGACTGATAAGCTAATGATATTCTTATCTAAATAAACACAGGTATATCCCAGAAATATCAGGATTAGTGAACGATTAATCTTGCTCTTCCCCATAGGCTAGACGCTTTCTAAATAGGATAGTGCGGCTTCAACATAAACATTTGCGCCAAATTCTAAAACAGATTCGTCTAAAACGATTTTCGGATTGTGCAGCATCAATTCTGTATCAGCAGTAGTTATTAGCATAGTGGTTGTTGGAATTCGATGACTGATTTCGCCAAAGTCTTCGCTGCCCATCATCGGCACGGGTAAAGGTGCTTCCTGAAGAACATTCGCAGGAAAGGCTTTTTCTAATCCCCCTTTAAGTGTCTCAGTCACTGTTTGATCAATTTCATTACTGCAGCAGCCGTTAGTAAAATCAATCGTCACTTTCGCTCCGAAAGCCTGACCGATCGACTCTGAAATTTCTACCATACGTTTTTTGATTTGCTGGCGGACTTCCTCTTTCAACGTACGAAGTGTCCCCTTCATGTAGGCGGAATTTGGAATCACATTTGATGAGCCAGGTGTTCCACCTACAAACTCACCGATCGTTAAGACAAAGCGTTCCGCTGAGCTGATTTCGCGGGCAGAGAGCGTTTGCAATGCATCGTAAATCTTTGTCGCAACATTGATTGGGTCGATCGAAACTTCCGGCATCGAGCCATGACTGCCTACACCTTCAACCTTAATCTCGTACCAATCAGCACTAGCCATAAATGTTCCAGCGGGTGCGACAAAAACATGCTTCAACGGCAAGCCCTTGAAAGGAAAAACATGGATCATCGCTCCCGCATCGACCTTAGGATTCTCTAGGATTCCAGCATCAATACAGTCCTTTGCTCCTTGTAAAATTTCTTCTCCTGGTTGGAAAAGGAATTTTACTATCCCTGTCAGTTCGGCTTCACGTTCTTTCAAGATTTTCGCAGCACCTAAAAGCATTGTCGTGTGCATGTCATGGCCGCAGGCGTGCATTGCCCCGTTTTCTGAACGAAAGTCTAGATCGGTATCTTCAGAAAGTGGAAGCGCATCCATGTCGCCGCGCAATAAAAACACCTTTTCTCCTTGGCCAACCGTACAGGTAATGCCCATCTTGCCACAGTCTTGCGGTTCGTATCCGTACTCAACCAATTTTTGCCAGACGTATTCCTTCGTTGCTGGCAGTTCCATTCCAACTTCTGGGTTTTGGTGCAGGTGTCGCCTAATATCTACCAATTCTGTTTGCAATGATGTTTCTTTGATCATTTCCATCTTGATTCCTCCCTTTGAAAAAAGCATAGCACAATAAAAGGAGGATGGATTTTTTTCTTTTTTATCTCAAAAAAAGAAAATAGAAAAAATT